>DATLHO010000124.1:0-13726 GCA_035539855.1 Kapaibacterium sp. (SeqCode)
GTCCATCTTGAACGAGCCCTGGTCGTTGCCCCACAGAACGTCGACGTACTCCGTGCGCACGACGCCGGTCGCACCGGGTCGCTCGAACCAGTACGCGCGATCGTCATAGGTGATGGACTGGTCCGGTCCGTCGATGTTGAACTCGCCGACGTTCCCGGCGACGACACCCAGATGCTCGAGCGTCGGTCCGGTCCAGCGCGTGAGATAGACCGACATCCCGCCGAACGGCTCCGGCGGCTCTACGCGGCGCATCCATGTCACGAGCGTGCCCCCGCGTGAGGCCACGACATTCGGACGGGCATCGGCCAGCCCGAGATCGTGCGCATCGATCGGTGTCGTGAACGGCGCGCCACCGATCGCGACGGAGCTCATCGAATCCGACATGACACGAGCGACGACCTCCTCACGCGGCCTGCACGTCACGCTCGCCCGCTCCCCGCGCTCCACGTCGCCGCACGCGAGCACCGAGAACGAGTGGACACGGGTCACATTCGGATACTGCCTGAACACGACATCAATGCGGAACCCGCCGTCGAGGCGCTCGCGGACGACCTGGCTGACTTCGAACGGTCGTTCCTCAAAGACGCACTCTGCGACCGAGTCGACATCCGTGCTCCCGGTCACCCGCAACGAGTCGTCGAGTCGAATCTGACGAAGCACCACGCCCTCGCCCGAGAACCGGTCTTCGCACTCGATACGGCGCTTCGCGATGACGGCCGTGACGACGACAGCGTTGCCGACGTTCGAGAGCATCCACGCGTTCGAGAACGTTGAATCCTCGAGCTCGAGATCCATGCTCGACGACCGCGCAGCATCGAGGAAGTGTCGATAGACATCGAGTCGCCGGCCGTCGAGCACGACGAGGCTCGAGTCGTTTCGGAGCACGTGCGGGAGTGCGAAGCGGCGGGGATCGAGTGCACGGGGATCGACCGTCCCGTCGACATTTAACAGCACCGTCGAGGAATCCCTCTTGAGCACGATCATCTCGCCAATCGACGAGTAGGTCAGGATATCCTCGATCTCCCCCGGAACAATCAACCGTTCCGGGCTCGTCGGATTCCCATCGATGTCGAACGACCGCATGTACAATCCGGGGGCATTCCGTCGGAGGTCGCCCCAGTAGACGTCGAAGCGATCGACCGCCGAGGCAACGTGTAGGACCCCTGATGGTCGGCCGGCCTCCGAATGCAGCCTTATGGCGGCAGCATCGTCCGGCGATCCGTGCAGGCCCATCTGGACGCGAAGCACGTTTCGCGCGACGCCCGCCGCATCGAGCTCGACCGTTCCCCAGCACACGAGCGCGCGCTCACCGATGCGAGCCGCGCTCTGAACGCGCATCGCGACCGGCAGCGAGCGGGTGACGCCCTCCGCCGATGACAGGCGCATCGATGCCTGCTGGGCGTCGACGGTCGCCGCGGTGACCAGCGCCAGGGCGGATGCAATACTGAGAATGTGCACGAGGTTCATGGCGGCTCTCTCGAATTCGGGAGACGTTCAACGGCCTGTCGCGAAGTGAGACCAGGTCTCATTGCCGAAAGCGCGCGTGGCAGCGCGAGCCGACAGGATCGCTCGGGAGAACAGCACAGGTGCGGAATGTTCTCGGTTCGATCGGCGCCATGCGATGCCGGATGACGCCTGGCACCCGGCCAAGGTACTGCCGGCTTGTCGATCTCCCGATTCTCCGGTATCGTCGCGGCATGAACACGATCATTCTGGAGATCGCTCTCATCCTCCTGCTCGTGGTCGCGAACGGTCTGTTCGCGATGGCCGAGATGGCCGTGGTCGTCGCCCGCAAAGCGCGGCTGCGGGAGCTGGCGGAGGCCGGCGATCCGCGGGCGCGGGCGGCTCTGGATCTGGCCACGAGTCCGGATCGATTCCTCTCGACCGTGCAGATCGGGATCACACTCGTCGGAATCCTCGCCGGCGCTTTCGGCGGCGCGAGCATCGCGGAGAAGATCGCCGACGGGCTCGAGATGGTCCCCGGCCTTGCGCCCTACGGCGAGGCGATCGGACTGGTCGTCGTCGTGCTCGGCATCACGTTTCTCTCACTGGTCATCGGTGAGCTTCTGCCGAAACGGATTGCGCTCAACAGTCCCGAGCGCGTGGCGATGATCATGGCGCGGCCGATGCGCGCTCTCTCGCGCGTCGCATCACCATTCGTCTCGCTGTTGAGCGTCTCGACGGACGCCGCCGCGGGCGTGCTTCGCATACGTCCCTCGGCCGAGCCGTCGGTGACCGAGGAGGAGATCAAGGTTCTCGTTCGCGAGGCGGCGAGCACGGGCGTGCTCGAGGAGCGCGAGCAGGAGCTCGTCGAGAGCATTTTTCGATTCGGCGACCGCACGGTCAGTGCGCTGATGACGCCGCGCCACGCGATCGTCTGGCTCGATGTGCGTGACGACGATCGGCACAACTGCGAGGTGATCGCCGCGACGCGGTATTCGCGCTACATCGTCGGCGATGACAGCATTGATAGTGTGATCGGTGTGGTGATCGCGAAGGAATTCCTCGCGGCGCGCCTGGGAGATCCCACGGCTACGCTTTCTGCGTACGCCCGGGAGCCGCTGTTCGTCCCGGCGACCGCATCGGCGCTCGGGACGCTCGAGCGATTCCGCGGCGCGCCGATGCACCTGGCGGTCATCGTCGACGAGCACGGCTCGACCGTCGGCCTGCTCACGTCGAACGACATCCTCGAGGCGATCGTCGGCGAGCTGACACCGCCCACCGGCGACATCGAGCCCGACGTCATCGCGCGCGAGGACGGCTCGTGGCTCATCGACGGCGCCATGCTCTTCGACGACTTCCGCCGCCGGTTCGCGCCGGGTGTGCATGACGATGAGCATCACGGAGAGTACATGACCCTCGCCGGCTTCATCATGACGACGCTCGGACGCGTCCCGGCGACCGCCGACCACTTCGTGTGGGAAGGCCTGCGCCTGGAGATCGTGGACATGGACGGCAAGCGCATCGACAGGGTGCTGCTGAGCCGCGTCGAGCCGGATGCCGATGCGTGAGCCAAGATACTCGTCGAGCATCTGGCCACGACGCGACGCTCACCACGCACCGTTCAACGGCAGCACGAGAGAGCCCTGCTCGCTCCGAATGACGAGCATGAACAATCCGGACGGCAGCCTGCCGTGCTCGACGAGGACCTCACCGGGCCCGATGTCGGACGCCAGACGCCGCGACTCCCCGAGGGCATTGACAAGAATGACCTCGTGAGCTCCCGACGCGAGCAGCAATCTCGTCGACGTCTCACCGCGATCGAGGATCCGCGCCGCAGCGCCATTCGATTCCACGGGCGCGGATGACGTACCCATGGGATACCCGAACAGCTCGACGTCGAACGGAGAGCCAATCCCATCATAGAAGACGCGCAGGCGGCCGGTGAATCCGTACTGTGCAAACGACTTTCCCTGGAACCGGATCTTCACGTCGCGCGACTCTCCCGGACCCAGCAGGAAATCCCCGCCGCCTTCGAGCAGATCGAATCCGAGCGCGGCGCTGCCGTCGACGAGCACGATCGAGACCGCGTGTGCGATCGAATCGACGTTGCTGATGAGGGCCGGGATGAGCGTGTCGACGATCTGTCCGATGCGCGTCTTACCGACGTTGACCAGGGACAGTCGGCGCTGCACCGGCTGACGTACTCCGATGCCGCGTAGGCTCGCCCGCACCGTGTCGGTGTCGAGGACGATACGGAGTGTCGCTTCGTGCGGTCCGAAGTGTTGTGCGCGGAAGGCAACTCCGAACGTTCGGGAGTCGACCAACGTCCATGGCCAGCTCAGGCCGCTTCGGAATGCGAGAGAGTCGGGGCCCTCGATTGCGACCGACGATATCGGAAGCACCACCGTCTCTCCGTTGACAAGCTCGCCGACTCCGGCCGAGTCGACGTCGGACGGATAGATCGTCGGACCGAAATCTCCGTCGACCGTCAATGTCAGACGTGGCGGAAGAACCTCCCATGAGGAATCCGACACGACGGTGTCCAGGCGCGTTTCGATGGTATGGATGCGCAGCAGGTAGTCGTTGCCGAACGAAACGATGCGTTCGTCATCGCCGGAGAACTCGGCGCGGATATTCAATCGGTCCGTGACGATCGAATGCAGGAGCGAACCGGTCCGCGCGTCATAGACCCCGACCGTGCCATTTCCGAACGCGGCAGCAAGGCGAAGTCCGTCGGGTGAATACGACACGCCGTACGCCTCGGCCATCGTTTCGATCTCGAGGATGTAGTTGCCCGAGACGACGTCCCAGGCGTTGACGGCGTTGTGCATTCCGACCGCGACGACGGCGCCGCCGTCCGGTCGGAACCGCGCATCGTTCACCTGCTGCTCGTAATGGGGATACCACGTGTGAACCCGACGTCCCGTCTCGAGCGACCAGAGGAAGATCGCGCGTCGGCGGAACGAGACGGCATGCTTGAGATCGGGCGCGAGAATGAGACGGTCCGGTGTCTCGGTGTCGTCACCGACGGTCGCGATCGTCGAGCCGTCGCTGATGCGCCGGACGACGTTGCCGACGGCGATGACGTCACCATCGGAGCCCATGTCGACGAGGGCGAGGCTCGAATCCGACCACAACAGGGCGCCCGACGCGGGGTCGACGATCCGGTTCACTCCAGGATTGAACTCCCAGGCCGCAAGCAATCGGCGACCGTCGGCGCTGTACTTGAGTCGCGGGAACCAGTCCGACCCGAGCGGCAACGTATCCGGCTGGTTGTAGGGCAGCTCCCGCAGAAGCGCTCCGCTTCGCATGTCCCAGAACTGGAGCTTGCCGTTGAGGCTGGCGAAGGCCAGCTCACGTCCATCGGGCGAAATCGCCGGAGTGCCCCACATTGGTTTCTGAGGCTGCTCAGGAATCACGATCGTTGCGCTGTCGGGGCGGATGCGCACGAGGCGCACACGATAACGACCGGTCGGCAGCGCGTCGGGCAGAAGCACAATCCTGTTTCCCTTCCACCCGTGGCTGTACCGCCACCGGCGCCCATGGTCGTCGACGACCTCGACCCGCATCGGCAGTCCCTCGTTTCCCTCCCACGAAATCGCGATCGAATCGGATGGATGGAATTGCGCACGTCCGACTGGCTCGACGATGCGAAAGGCCGGCTGCGCCATCGAACTGCCGGTGACGACGAAAAGGAGGACGAGTTGGGCGAGGAAGCAGGATCGAGCGCTCATGGGGGAACTCCGGGGGTTGACTCCGAACGAGGAACAGTCCGTTGACGCAGTGTTCTCACGCGAGACCTCGCGCGCGAGGCTGCGATTGCGAAGACCACGGCGGTGAGCTTCATGTCGAAGTCGGGAACGGCGACGCCGCGGATGCGCGGCCGAGAGTGAAAGCAACGTGCGCGAAGGAAGATCGGGATTCCCACCATCGGATCCCGCAGAGGATTTGCGCACGCACGTTGCCCGACGCACCAACAAAGAGAGGCTGCCTCACCGGAGGCAGCCTCTCATAATCACGTGTGCGTCACCGTCGGCGGTTTACTTCACGTTCTTCTTCGTCGTGGTCGTCTTGTCCGACTTGCCCTGATCATGCGGAACGTACACCGTCGTCGTCGCCGTTGCCGTTTCGCCGCAGGCGTCGGTTCCGGTGAAGGTGATCGTGTAGGTACGGCCGTCCTTGTTCGAGCCGTTGCGGTCGGCAAGCAGCTTGAAATGGTAGACGTCGGTACCGTCCTCGTAGACGGGCGACTTGTTGTCCTTGACGACCTCGTTGACGGTGATCGTGCGGGTCACGTTGACCATGGTGCCGGTCACGGTAACGTCGGCGTACACATCGACCATCTTCTTGTTCGGCGGCCAGATGGTCGACGGAGTGATCGAGTTGACGGTCACCGTCGGGAGCTCACCGCAGTCGGCGACGCCACCCTCGATCGAGCGCGCCAGGATGTACGGCGTGCCCGTGTGGCCATCGGCCGCAGTGTACTCGGTGCCCAGTCCGTCAGCGATGACCAGCGGCAGAAAGGTCGACGGCCACTCGGTAAAGAGCGCGTGGATCGAGCAGTCCCAGTTCGAAAGCTCGGCGTCGGTCAGGCCCGACATTGCGGGGTGCGCTGGCTCGACGATGTGCACGTCGTCGTGGCACGTGGTGTTCTCGTCGACGATGAACGATCCGAAATACTTCAGCAATTCGACCGTGTTGTCGTCACCACTTTCGTTGAAGTAGCAGCTGAGCGAAATGTAGGCGCCCGTCTTTCCCTCGACCTTCGGGGTTGACAGCACATAGGCGAGGCCACTCTCGACGACCTCCGTGGCCGAAGGAATGTACTGCGCGTGCAGCACCGGATCGGTTCCGATGATCAGCACGTTGCCGTCGATCGCAGGTCCCCACACGCTCGTGTTGGCCTCGGCCGCCTGGACCGGACGCAGGCTCTCGGTGCATGTCGGATCGCCGAAAACGATTGCCCGGTATGACGCGAAGTCGGTGGTCGTTTTTGCTGACCACTGGGCCTCGGTCGCCAGCTCGACGTCGTAGCCGAGCGAGTTCGCGACCTGCGCGTACTTGCTGGTCGCACCGCCGTCGACGGTTGTCGCCAGAATGAGAACAGTGTGATCGTTTGCGGCGCTCTGGGCGAGCGCCGTCGCCGCCGGGAGCGTCAGTGCCGCGCCTACCGCGGCCACGTAGGAGAACAGGTTCCGAATGGTCATTCGATTCGCTTGTGGAAATACTCGAAATGGCTTCCGCACTGCGGACGAATGGCTCACGGGCAGACTTCGCCGGAAGGCGTTAGAAACGTCGAGTGGATAGTGCTGTTGGTGGTTCCAGCGGAGGGCGTATGCCCAATTATTTCGCGCTGTCGACGGCGTCGCCTTGCCCGTGATCGCCGTCTGCTCCGCTGTATCCGGGGTTGGTACACAGGGCGTGCCCGCGGACAAACAGGCCTGCGTGGCCTGTAATCGACCTTCGTGTTTCGGCGCCGGGTCGCAGAACGCAACGCGTGCGTGTCTTTCGCACGATTGGCGCGCGTCAACTCTAAAGCTCGATCCGGCCGACGGACAGACTGCCGTCACGCATTTCCACGACGACGAAATACACACCGTGCGGTATCCCGAGGGGCGGATCGATGCGCACGGTGCTCCTGCCTGCGCCATCGGGACTGAATCGGGCAAGCCGGTGACCCAGCGCATCGACGAGCCCGATCGCGCGCATGGAGGTCGACCCGGGGTCGACGCGGATGCTCAACGCTCCGTCGCTTTGCGTGATCGTGAGCATAGCGCTTCGCACGATCGCAGCGGACTCTCCGATACGCGCCGCACCGACGAGGTCGCGCACGACGATCTCACCGGCCGACGAGACGGCGACGACACGACCTCCGCGGACCGCGACACCCTCGAGTCCCCCTTCGATGGCCGGCGTGGAGATCTGCCAGGTGACGCCGGCGTCGGCCGTCACGAGCGCCTTCTGGTTATTGCCGACGACGATTCCGTTGCGGCCGTCGGCGAAGGCGATGTCGCGATACGCGAAGAGGTCGGTCGCCGTCACGTGCCATGACTCGCCGGCATCGGTCGTCCGAAACAGAACGCCGTCGCCGACGGCGATGATCGTGTCGCGATCGATCGCATGCACGGCGCGCAGCGTGAACGTCGCCGCGTACCGCCGGTCGATCCACGTGGCGCCGCCGTCGGACGAGCGGTACATCTCGCCCATGATGCCGACCACCCAGAGGTCACCATCACGCGTTCGCGAAATCCCAAGCAGCTCGGTCGCGGTCGGTGACGTCACCGGAATCCACGTCGCGCCCGTATCGCTGCTCTTCCAGACCAGGCTCGAGTCCGCGGTGCGCCCGAGCATCCAGACGGTGCCTCCCACGTCGAGCGTGACGTCGTTGAGCCGCACGTCCCTGCCGAGCGGAGTCGCGAGCGCGATGTCGCCCGCTGGTGTCCCTCGAATGACCACGCCGCTGTCGCCCACGGCGAGGAAGTCTCCGCCGGGCAGCCAGACGGTGGCCGTCAGCGCCGAGCGCACGGTCGTCGCGATCCGTCGCAGAGACTGCTGGCGCTCGTCGCTGATCACGAGATGTCCGTTCGCGCCGGTGGCAATGATCCGCCCGCTGCCGTCGAGAGCGACGTCGCTGTAGACTCCGCCCAACGCGGTGGTCGCGCGCGGGCTCCAGGTTCGACCGCCGTCGACGGTGATGAGCACGGCTCCGCCACGGCCGACCGCCGCACCGTACGTCGAATCGAAGTACTCGATATCATTGTCGAAGCCTGCGGGAAGATTCTCCGCAGCGGTCCAGACCGCGCCGCCATTGGTCGTCGTCATCACGGTTCCGAAGCGCCCGATCGCCGTCCCGCGAAGGGCAGACGCGAACGCAACGTCATGCAGCTCGAGCGTCGCAACGTCGAACACGGCCTCGGACCATGTGACGCCTGCGTCGGTGGAGCGGAGGATCGCAGCGCGGTATTGACCGAGATAGTACCGGGAGCCGACAGCGACGGCGACGGTCGGGCTGGCGAACGAGACGGCTTGCAGAAACGGTCCGTCGGTCGTCTCCGCTGCGACGGACCACGTCGCACCCGCATCGGATGAGCGCAGCACCGTGCCACCGGTACCGACCGCAAGTCCGACGATGCCGTGGAATTCGACGGCGGTCAGCGGCGACGAAATCGGGAGCGCCATCGGCCGCCACGTCGCACCGGCGTCGGTCGTCCGGTACATGACTGCGGTATCGAAGACGGCCACTCGACCGACGACGACACCGATCGACGGCGTGCTGAACGCGATGTCGGAGAGGTCCGTGGTCGTCTCGACGGACCTCGATTGCCAGTTCGCGCCGTCGACGGATCGATAGACGCGTCCGCCGTTGCCGACGGCCCACACGCCGCCCGCCCCGTCGTGTTCGATGTCAGCGAACGCCGTCTGAGCGTCGACGATCGACATCGTCACGGTGCGGCCCGAGTCCGCGCTTCGAGCGATGACGCCACCGTCGGCGACCAGATAGAGCATGCCCGCATCGTCCCACGTCAGCGCACGATACGTGGGTCCCGGCATCGGATCGATCCGTCGCCACTGGTCGCTCTGCTGAGCGGTGAGCGGCGGTGCGAACGCGAACAGGGCTACGATCGCGCTGACGAAGGCGACAGAAGTGATGGTCATGTCGAAGCGGGGGACGGCGACGCCGCAGGTGCGGGGCCGAGGGTGTAGGTGATGTGCGCGGAGGAAGATCGGGATTTTCGAGGAATCGCACTGCGAGGTGGATGACCCGTACAATGCACCATCGCTCGGGACTGCACCACGCCGATATCTTCTAAGTTGATCTCCATTGAAGCCGACAAGGAGAGCTGAAGCAGCACCTGGCGCAACAACCAACCGGATGCCTGCCAAGCGAACTTGGTGGTTTTCCATCAGAGCCGATCCCGACGTTCGCCGCAAAAGATGGACTCTCGTCGAGAGAATATGGTAAGCCTAGACAGCCGGTTTCGCCTCACGGGCAATACGGCAACACACCCCAGCCCGTGCGTGCAACAGTTACATCTGCTCAATCATCGACAATCAGCACCTGAACAATGACCATCGACCTGAGGACGCCGATTCCGCCTCACGATTCTGCCAACGCGCTCCTGACTAGACAACCATCGACGAGAGCATACTGCGTGCCCTTGGACAACCGATTCAGCGCCGTGACAAGGCCGCCACCATACTTCGAAGGGTATTTCCCGTTAAAACCAAAGGCTCCGCGTAGCTCTTCATTTGAATTGTAGATTGTGACGAGCCGGTCGAGCTGCACAGATGATAGCTCCCGGAGATGCGGCAGCACTATGGCAAGTTCATTGGCGCGTTCGTAAGATGCACACCGGGAAAGTGCCTCACTGTATGCCTCGAAGACGCGACTGTCCTCTATCAATAGTCGCATGACCGACGCAACTGCAGTTTCCCACGTGGCGGAGAGAGCTTGAAAGCGGCCAATGAAGCCATACGGGTCTCGGCCCAACCGGATCGATATCACAGGCACGCCACGAGCAACTGCGTACCCAACCTCCTGATCTGTCCAGTTGCTCTCATGATAACCTTCGGTTAGGAGTGCCACGAAGCAATCCATGGACGCCAAGGCGTTCTCAATTTCCACAACCCACTCCCGTGTGGGCTCAACGTCCTCGTGCGCTACAAAGGCCCCGCAGCCGAATCGTGCTAGCTGTTGCTTGACCGCAGCGGTTTCACGCTTCACTTCAGATTTATGGCTTAAGAATATACGGTATCCACAGTCTCCCCAAATCCGTGACAATGATGACGTCGCGAGCTTCCGTGTCCCCGCAAGAAGCAATCCCGAACGCCGTCTCCAATCGTCATCAGCCGTGGGGAGCATCTCCAGAAACACGCGCGCGAAGTACTCGTTCGCAACATTGTGAAGAAGAGACAGTCTGTCTCGTAGTTCGCGTTCGAGCCTGTCCTTCTCCTGTACTACCGATAAATACAAATCCTTAGGCAACTCTAAGAAGAGGGCGTGTCCATGTGTACCTCCATTCCAATTGTCGAACTCCCACCCAGCATCTATACGGTGCTTCGCATTGACAAGAAGGGCCTGCACCTCGCGGTTTCCCTCGCGTTCATAAAGGGCTGCGAGTACGGCCAAGTAATGCTCCAGTTTGGAGACCAGCTCAAACTGTGTGGTTTCTTCTTCCATACCTTGCGCCGTGCACTAACGGCCTGAAGGAACTAGTGTGATTAGATAACGCCAGCGCTGCCAGCGCGAGTGAGTTTCTACTATCATCACCCCACGTATCGTCCCGCTTCCACTTCTCTAACAATTCCGAGGGCCTCGAGTATATGGAGCAGGTTTCCTACCCGCTCAACTCTAGCCGCGCTGAACCGTTTTGCAATTTCCTCGACAGACATCAACTCGCCAGAAGCGGCAAGCAAAGATCGCACCGCCAGCGTCTGCTCCTTAATCGCCTTGGGCCATTGCAGCTTCTCAAACGCTTCGTCATTCGGCTTTGGCACGGCTGCTTGAGTCGACCTTGGCTCATTGCGCAAGTCGATTGTCCCTTGCTGATCCCGCGCTTGGTATTCCGCCCGAAGCCATCGGATGAGCCCCCGCGCCTCCTCCTCCGCCCTCTCATGATTGAGCGCGACGAGCCGACTCAGAATCACTTCATCGAACTCTTCCCGCTTGTCATATGGCAGCAGCGGCAGGAGATCGTCCCACCCATACTGAAGGAGCACCACGCGATCGAGATCGTCATGGATATCCTGGAGCACGGATACCAACCCCTCCTCGTGAACTTTCTTCTCCTTCGCCGTTAGGGTCGCGCCGCGACGGAGCTTTTCGAGGACGTTGTACATGTCCGTGATCGTCAACATCGGGTGCAGGGATTGCTGGCGCTTGCGATGGGCGTCAAGCTGCTCGGCGAGCTGTTCGACTTGTGTGACTTGCCCTGGCCCTTGAGATGGAAACGGATAAGTCTCAAAGCAAGCACTTTTCACGTAGACAAGGTCATTCCCGACGCCCAGACGACTGCCGGTAGCAACCGCCCAAACGGAGTGAATTACGCTAGAAAGAACGCCAAGGTGAAACCCACTCTCTAGTGCGATATTTACCAACTTGTTATCCGGAAGGATCTCCGCGTCCAAAAACACGAAAAACCTATGCTTTGATGTCTCAGGGGTTGCGATATATCGGCGGATATTCTTGATCTGATCTCGTAGCTTGGGATTCGTCTCGCCGAAGAGCCACCACTTCTCGCGGCGACTTGGCCGATTATTGACGTCGCGCTCGGGCTTCACTCTCTCAAAGACCCACTGATAAACCTCCGGAAAGTCCGAGCGGACCCGCTCCGCGCTCAATCCCGTAAGATCTATGTCGAATAAATCTCTCGACCTCTGCGCCAGGTCTCGACCGTTCCGATAAGGTCGAATATGTCGCGAAAGTCCATGTCGCCGTCCGAAGCCGAGCTCTCTTGCCTCATCCAGATTGATTATGAAACCACTCCCGAACAGCGAAACGCCGCGATTACTTATGTCTGTGTTTGCTCGGAGTGACCTGGCACCGGCGACATCTGGTCCAATCGAGATGTGGGGCAAGATGCGTCCGGTACTTCTGGCCAGGACGACGCCATGCTCGTGTGAATCACTGGTCGCTTCGGAAATCACCTTATCGAGGACCCCACGTTGCAGGCCTCGCTCCGCCACGGTGATTGCAATCCTGACATCTGCTCCGTCTGATGCATCCACCCAAGGGTGATCCGGAATCGCATAAACCAGCGAGAGGCCATCATCGCCCTCCATGTTTGCTGCTACCACTCTCCGGTTGAAGGCTTGGCGAAGACTGTTGGTTGTGATTAAGCCGAATCGTCGAACCGAGCCTCCTCTCAAGGCCTGCGCAGAGCGTTGCCACCAATACATCACAATATCTACGCTACTTGGCAAATCTGCATAGGTATTACGCAACGCTGTTGTGTAACCATCACCCAGCCCCTGTCGCATCAATGCGACTCCCAGAAACGGTGGGTTCCCCACAATGAACTCCGCCTCCGGCCACTCCGCCTTCCGCGGATTCACATACCGCATCACCGGCACGCGCGCTGTCTCGTCGGGGACATCCTCGCCCGTGACCGGGTGCTTCTTCATCGTGCGGCCATCCCAGCGGGTGACGGGCTCGCCGTGCTCGTCGAGCTGCGGCTCGACCGCGTCATACTCGAGCAGCGCGTCGCGATTTTCGATGTTGTTGTACTGGTGCAGCACCGGCTCGCGCGGGAGCGCATCGCCGTGCGTGCGGAAGTGCCACTGCAGGTAGCCAATCCAGAGCACGAGGTCGGCGATCGCCGCGGCCCGCGGGTTGATTTCGATGCCGAGGAGCTGGTGGGGATCGACGGTGAGCTCGGTGAGTTCGAGAGACTGCGTACTCTCGCCGAGCTGGTGGAGCGTGTCGAGCACTTCGCCCTCGAGGCGCTTCAGGTGCTCGAGCGTGACGTAGAGAAAGTTGCCGGTGCCGCACGCCGGATCGAGCACGCGCGTCGTGCAGAGCCGGTGGTGGAACGTCTTCAGCTCGCGTACCGCCTCGTCGCGATCACCGTTGTTCATGAGGGCGACCGTCGCGGCGCGCGTCGCATCCCACTCCTGGCGGAGCGGCTCGACGATCGTCGGCATCACGAGGCGCTCGACGTAGGCGCGCGGCGTGTAGTGGGCGCCGAGCTTGTGCCGCTCGATCGGATCGAGCGCGCGCTCGAGAAGCGTTCCGAAGATCGCCGGCTCGACGTCGTGCCAGTCGGACTTCCCCGCATCGATGAGAAGCTCGAGCTGATCCTTCGTCAGCGGAAGCGCCTCGATGTTCTGGAAGAGCCCGCCGTTGAACCGCAGCAGCTTCTTCCGGAGAATCCCCGAGAACCCGCCGCGGTCCATGTCGCTCCAGAGCGCACGCATGTTGTCGACGAACGCCTCCGGCTCCTGACGCAGGTCCTCGAGCAATTGCGTGAACGCGCGCTCCGGGATGAGCTTCACATCCTCGGCGAACATCGTGAGGATGCAGCGCATCAGGAACTGCGCGGCCGCCTCTGGCTTGTGTCCGGATGCCTCGAGCGAGCGCGCCAGGACGGCGAGTCGATCGGCGACGTCTCGCGTGACCTTTGCCGAGTGCCGCGACGGATCGAGCGACATCGGCTCGGTCCAGACCGTGCGCAGGAGGGTCCGCACTTCGTCTGTCGCGATATCCTGGAAACGAATGCGGTGGTTGCGCGCATCGGGGAAGGGCACGTACGTCTTTCCCGAACGCGAGAAGTCCGCGAAGAGC
>DATLHO010000125.1:0-8528 GCA_035539855.1 Kapaibacterium sp. (SeqCode)
GAGAGCTGCACGCAGCGCACGCCGGCAGGCTTACCGTCGGGCATGCCGGGGATCGGAGAGGTGATCGATGGGGCGATGCAGCAGGCGCCGCATCCGTCTCTGCAGGTCATTCCGAGCTCCCGATTGATCGCTCGCACGCGACCTCAGTCCGCGCGATCGACCAGTCCTGTGACGCCCACCTGCTCGGCGCAGTGAGCGCAGCAGTACATCTTCCCGTCGGCCTCGTTGCCGTGACCGATGATGCGGCAGCCGCAGTGCGAACAGGTCGGCGCCAGAACGTGAATCGCGCACTCGAAGCTGTCGAAGACGTGGCGCTCGCCTCCGATGATCACCTCGAATGCCTTGTCGTAATCGTTGCCGCAATGCTCACAGCGTGCCATGGTGCTTCCTCGCGATACGTGGATCAATGATGATCCCACTCGCAAAGCATACGCCACGACATGCTCAGGAACGCGACAGACGATCGAGCTGCCCGAGGTGATGACGCAGGTGCGCGACGTAGTCGACGACGAGCCATCCGAGCGTGCCGAGACGCGACGCCTCGATGCTCGCAAAGCCGATGCGATCGAAGTTGTGCCGAGCCCGTGGGCGTGACCACTCGAGCGGATCGATCCGCGCGATCACACGTGCCAGATGGCGGTTGTAGGCCGCCCAGAGCTCGATGAGCTCGTCCCATGGCTCCTCGTCGAATCCCTCCACCTCGACCCACTCCTCCTGCTCGTAGCCCTCGAAGACGAGATCCTCCTCAATCTGCCCGCGCACGAAGCGTGCGTGGTTGTTCGCGGCGGAATCAATGAGGTGCCCGACGATCTGCCGCGCCGACCAGCCATGCCCGTCGCCAACCGCGCCCGGATCGAGCGCAAGCAGCTTCGGTGTCACGTCGGCGACGATCCGGGCGAGCTCCGCCGCGGTCTCGTCGGGTCCGCCGGCCGCGTCGCGTGATCCGGCCGCCGCGTCGGTCGAGTCGATGCTGATGTCGATTCTCATTGTGCCTGCCTCCCGAGCTCGATGCGCCGGCGTGCCGGATCGGGATTCTCGCGGTAGAAGATCGCGACGTTGCCGATGATCGTGACGACCTCGGCTCCGATCTGCTGGGCGATGGCCTCGCTGACGTCGCGACGCTCCTCCTTGAAATCCATGAACTTCACCTTCACGAGCTCATGGACGGTGATCGCCTGGTCGATGGAGGTGATGAGTGTGGGTGTCGGTCCCTGCTTGCCGACCTGGGCGATCGGTCGCAGGTCATGCGCCATGCGGCGCAACTGCTCGCGCTGCTGCTTGGTGATCATTCGCTTCCTGGTCTTCGCTGCGTATACTGGTGCGGCTTGGCGGCGCCGTCGCGCCGGACACTAGAATACGCAATCGGCGCTACTCCCCCGAGCTGTCGCGACCGCCTGTGACGGACTGCGACGGCTCGCAGGCATTTCGTCGCTCTTCGCAACCGGGCACGGCGTATGCTTGCACCGCTGACGAGATCCAATCAACCACGAATCGCTCCGCTCATGAGGATACCGCTCGCTCTTGCGTTTGCCATGCTGTTTGTCACCGGGTGCTCCGGCGGCCGCTTCACCGGCGGCCAGTACTATGACGGTGCTCTGGAGCTCGACCGGGTGATCGAGGAATGTCCCGGCCTGACCGAGCACGCCAACGCCGTCGACACCTTTCTCGTCATCGGCCACCGGGGCGCCGCGGCGCGGGAGGTCGAGAATACGATCCCGTCGATGCGCGCCGCCGTCGAGGAAGACAGCGCCAATGCCGTCGAGATCGACCTGGTCTTCACCGCCGACGGCCAGGTCGCCCTGTGGCACGACTGGGATCCGAACTCGCCCATCTCGCTCGTGCGCGAGGGCGGACTCGAGCCCTCCGTCAAATACCGTCCGGTGTACCCCGATGCCCGGACCGGGATGCGCAAGCCCGCCAACGAGCTCACGCTCGCGCAGCTTCGAACGCATTACGGGTACGCGCTGAAGGACACGGCCGGATCGGACGCGCGGGTCGACGCGACGATCCCGACGTTCGAGGAGTTCGTGCGCTGGGCAGCCGCGCGGCCTCGCCTGCGCTACGTCTTCCTCGACATCAAGGCGCCCGGCTCGGATACCGCCACGGCCCATCGCATGATCATGGCGATGGAGAAGACGCTCGCGTCGATCTCGCACCGCTTCCGTCCTGTCTACCTGACGCCGGCACAGGAGGTCTACGACGTCATCGCCTCGCACATCGACGGGGCGAATCTCTCGTTCGATCTCGATCTGCCGGGCGGCGCGGTGACCGATCCCTGCGGCATCAACTCGGCGAGCGTGGCGTTCAATCGCGGCAAGGGCTTCGCCAGCACCGTCCACCCCTTCGCCTCGACCCTGTTGCCGTGGACGACGCTGAAGCGACTGCTCGCCTGCGACGTCCGTCTGCGCGACAGCGTCGCGGCCGACGGGACGCGCTCGCCGATCGAGAAGGTTATCGCCGCCACGATCAACGAGGTCGAGAAGATGGAATGCCTGATCGGCATCGGCGTCGACGGACTGATCACCGACGATCCGAAGAAGCTGCGGCAGCTCGCGCGGCGCCTGGGCAAACGGGTCGATTGAGGGCGACGGCAGGATTCGGGCGGCCCGGGAGACGCCCCGGAAACAGTGCAGCCGGACGGCAGTGTCTGCCATCCGGCTGCATGGATTCGTCGGGAGCACTCCCGGCCGCGGGGGGCGTTGCCGGTGGGAGCGGGACCTCCTCGTTGATCCATTCGTTCACGATCGCGCGAGCGCTGGACCGCACTCATGTTCTGCGCGCGACGCCTTCACGAGCGGTGCCCGTGGCGCGAGGGGATCGACAGTTTGGACCCCGATCCCTCGCCGGCGCGTCGATCAATAGGAGTCACGTCCCGGTGATCGGTCACACGAGAGTCGGTGGAAAACTGCCGACAGGCCGGCATCCGAACACCAGTTCGAGTCACATTCGATCCTCAGGCCACAAAAGAAGCGCAGCCAGGTGGGGACTAATCCACCCGGCTGCGCTCTATGAGAGAGGTACTCTCGTTTTCGGTCGTCCGGTATGGGACCTCATCACCGGACGTAGTGTTCAATCAACCCGACCTCCCGGGCCGCCAATCAGCGCGCTACCTGGACGTAGCATCCGATCAGGATTGCGCGTTGCCGCGCACTCGTTCAGTAGGAGACCGATCGTCGCGATCGGTCACATCGACTCTGTGGAAAAGCTTCGGATGGTGATCGGATGCCGCTCACGGCGCCCGTTGTCGGCCGCTGACGTGGCGCGCAGTGCGGGCAAAAAACAAAGACAGCCGGACGGGGACCTACTTCCGTCCGGCTGTCTTCACGTTGGGGGAAGATTCTTTCGAATGATCATTTCGGTCACTGTGCGGGGCAAATCGCTTTGTGACACCGTCCGGGCAGGACGGCCGATCCGAAATGAAAGGACCTCCCTTCGTTTGAGCCGATACGAGGCCGGTTTTGGATGGCCAATGGGCGGGCCGCCGACATGGTGATTCTCGTGGACTCACTAGTTAGAGACCGAAGGCTACGGTCGGTCACATGCGCATGGCATTTTTTTCGCACATCTTCCGTTCGGCTACAAATCACGGGGATTCTCCTCTCATGACTCGATCGATCACCCTCTGCGGGCTCCTGCTGGTCGCCGCCGCCATCTCGGCGAGCGCCCAGGACGAGCCCCGGTTCCGCACTGTTCCGTGGACCGTCTTCGGCGGCGCAGGAACCGACTTCGACTCCTACAGCCTCACGCTCGGCGCCCGCCGCGGTCCGTGGGGACTGGGCGTCGGCTACCGTCACGACACGAAGCTCGAGCTGCCCGTTTACGCGACCGATGGCGCGCCCGCGGTCGTTGCGGAGGAGCGAAGCTTCGCCGTCACCGCCTTCGGCGTCGACCTCTATACCGCGCAGGCGCTCGCCGACATCATCAACGGCTATGCGACGATCGGCGGCTACGCCGACATCAACACCGTGCTCGCGCGCGACTCGACCGGCGCCTGGTACCGGTCGGAGAAAAGTCCGGACTGGACCAACGCGCGCGTCGCATACGGCGCCGGGCTCGAGATCGCACCGCTCGACTGGCTCGTCGTCGGCCTCGGCTATCATTCGGTGCGCGGGTTCAATCTCCATCTCGGCTATACGTGGTAAACTCCGTCGCCCGGCGGCTCCGGGCCACGTCCGCGCCTCGCTTCCCCACGCGGTTCGTCCTCTCTCCTCTCCCTTCAACGACATGACCCACATGCCCGAGCACTCACTGCGTCGTGCGCTCTCCGTCGGCGCTTATCTCGTTGCCTCGATGCTTGCACTCCTCAGTCCGGCGGACGCGCAGACGATTCCATGGCCGGGCGCCGAGCGCGCCGCGCTTCGCCTGCCCGATAGTCTGTGGAACGAGATGCTCGGCGAGGTCGACCATCGCGACCGGCGTCTCGGCTACAGCGAAGAGGAAATGACGTGGTACGGCAGCGACCGGCACCGTCTGCGCTCGATCGGATTGCTCTTCCGCGACGTGCGGACGGTGACGCGGTACTCGGGGCAGATCGCGACGCAGCTCGTCTCGGCCGCGCCGCGTGCGGAATCCGTCGTTCGCATCGGGTACTCGCTCACCGACGTCGCGGCGGCGCGGTTCCTGCCGATGCCCGACAGCGCCGATCTCGGACTCGACGGTGCGACGCCGGCGTCGCCGATCGCGGCGCTGCGATCGATGGCCGGCGCGGGACGCTTCGACGAGCGCGCGCTCTCGCTGCCGCTGCCCATTCAGCGGCTCGTCGTGCGGCTGGTCGCCGGGACGATCGAGGCGACGCCGTGGCTCGAGCGGGCGCTGCCGCGCGCCCGGCTGGCGGGCCTGAGCGGCGGAGGACTCGACTCGCTCTATGCGCTGGCGATCGCACCGTGGTCGGAGGATCGCCTGGGACAGCCGGCGGTCCGGCGGCGCGAAGCGTTCGATCTGCCTGCGGCCGTCGATCGCGACTACCTCGCCTTCGCCTCGGCGATCGCGTTGTCGCATCTCAGTCGCGCTCTCGACGAGTACCGGGCGACGCCCGCCGGCGCGACCCCGTCGCTCGATCGTCCGCTCGAGCTCTCGACGCCGATCGGACTCGTGCGGATCACCGGTGTCGGACGTGACACGATCACGACGCCGGCGGCCATCGCGATCGATCTCGGCGGCGACGATCTCTGGCGTGGACGTCACGGTGTCGGCTCGATCGCGACCACGCCCATCGCGATGGTCGTCGACCTGGGCGGAGCCGACGCGTACGATGCCGCGGCCGAAGCCATGGCGATCGGCTGCGGCGTGTTCGGCATCGGCATCGTCGCCGATCTCGGTGGAGACGACCGCTATCGCAGCCGCGAATCGGCACTTGGCGCTGCGTGGTACGGCACCGGCGTGCTCATCGATCACGCGGGCGACGACCGCTACGACACCGACAGTCTCTGGGGCCAGGGCGTCTCGCACGTCGGCGTCGGCGCGCTGATCGATCTCGCGGGCAACGATGTCTACACCTGCGCGCAGCAGTCGCAGGCGATGGGGTCGACTCTCGGAGCAGGGATTCTCCTCGACGTCGCCGGCAACGACCAGTACATCGCGCGCGACGACGGCAACATCTCGGAGCTCTACCTCGGCCAGTCGGTCGCGATGTCGCAGGGCTGCGGCTACGGACGGCGCGCCGATCTCGGCGACGGCCACAGCCTCGCCGGCGGCTACGGCGTCCTCGTCGACGGCGCGGGGAACGATCGCTATCACGCGACCGCGTGGAGTCAGGGGTGCGGCTACTGGTGGGGCGCGGGCTTCCTCGAGGACCTCGGCGGCGACGACACCTACCGCAACGGCAAGTACTCCTCCGGCGCCGGCGCGCACTTCGCGATCGGCCTGCAGGCGGATCTCTCGGGCAACGACCAATACAACGTGGGCAACAAGGCGGTGATGAACCAGTTCCAGGGACACGCCCGCGACGGCTCGATCGGGATCTCGATCGACGGAGACGGCGACGACCACTACCGCCTCGTGCGCAACTGCGGCGGCTCGGCTGACCTCGGGAGCATCGGGCTGCTGTGGGATCGTCGCGGCGACGACACCTACGAGATCACGTACGCCGAGGACACGACGAACGTGGGATGGGCGAACACGCCGGCGCTGGGCACCGCCACGAGCTACCCGCCGTCGAACACGTTCCGCGACGATCTCGATGCGGTGGGGATCTTTCTCGACGGTGGCGGCCGCGACGAGTATCGCTGGGACGGGCCGGCGCACGAAGTGGTTCGGCCGGACAACGGCGCTCGCTGGCGGTGGAATCGAGACAGGCGGTCGTGGGGACTTGGACTCGACGCGGAGATCTATCCGCCGCGGCCCTGAAAGTCCGCCGCGGCCCTGACGGACCGCGGCAGCGATCACTGTATTGCGCGCGCTACATCGAGACGATCGTGAAGTCGACGCGACGGTTCGCCTT
The DNA here is from genome assembly GCA_035539855.1 of Kapaibacterium sp. (SeqCode). Taxonomy (GTDB): domain Bacteria; phylum Bacteroidota; class Ignavibacteria; order OLB7; family OLB7; genus DATLHO01. The sequence continues at coordinate 6,440 of DATLHO010000125.1, forward strand.
GCGTCCTTCCTCGGTCTCGTTCGTGGCGACCGGCTGATGGAAGCCGTGGCCCTGGTACATCACGCGCACCGGCTCGATACCGCAGACGCTCACGAGGTATTCCCGAACCGCGCGTGCGCGGCGGGCGGAGAGATCGCGGTTGTACTCATCGGTGCCGACGCTGTCGGTGTGGCCGCCGACCTCGATGCGCAGGCGCTCGCGTCCGGCAAGCAGCTCGCCGAGACGTCGAAGCTCGCTGGTCGACTCGCGGTTGAGCTCGGCCGAATCGTACTCGAAGAAGATGTTGTGCAGCGTGAAGCTCTCGTCGACGTCCATGCGCTCGAGCTGGAAGTCGCGATTGAGCTCGAGATAATCGATGCTGTCCTCGATCTCGTAGCGCGTCGAGGTGAAGACGTAGCCGGGAGCGCTGATCGAGATGCCGTAGGTCGTGCCCGGGCGCAGAACGGTCGAGTAGCGATCGTCGAAGCCGCTCGTGCGTCCGACGTACACGACGCTGTCGGTCGTCAGGTCCTCGATGCGCACGGTGGCCTCGACCGCCTCCTGCGTCTTCGCGTCGACGACGGTGCCGCTGAGCAGCGCGACGCCGGCAGGACGCATCCACGGCTCCAGCGGCGCGGCCACGAGCGACTCGACCCCGTCCCGCGTCGACGACAGGTAGACCCGGTCGCCGGCGGCAGGAATCGAGAAGAACGCTTCGTCGCCGTCGCTGTTGATGGTGGGTCCGAGATTCGTCACCTCGTGGACCATGCCGGAGGAGTCGAACGTCGCCCGGTAGATATCATCGCCGCCATGTCCGCCGTCTCGGCCCGAGGAGAAGTAGAGGGTCTTGCCGTCCGCCGCGATGAACGGCGAGTACGAGCCGCCCGGCGCGTTGACGGCGGGGCCGAGATTGACGGGCTCTCCCCAGGTGTCGCCGACGCGTCGTGAGACCCAGATCTGCTGCTCGCCGCGCTTGGAGCGAACGGTCGTCGCGAAGTAGAACGTCTGCTCGTAGGCGTCGATCGCCGCGCCGTAGATATGGAAGTCGCGGCTGCGGTCGCGTGTCGTGAAGAAGCGCGACAGCGCGCCGCCCATCCCTTCGATCGAGACGACCTTCGTTCCCGCGAGCTCCGAGACGTAGAACGGACCACCCGAGGCTTCCCACCCCTGGCGCATCGAGACGATGTACAGTCGCGTCCCGTTCGGACCGATCGCGGCGACGCCGTCGTCGGCGCTCGTGTTGATCTGCGGACCGAGGTTGACCGCCTCGCTCCAGAGCTCGCGACCGTCGGTCGTTGCGGTCCGCGAGCGGTAGTAGATGTCGTCATCCCACCGCGTGCTGTCCTGCACGAGGCTGGCCCAGTCGCGATCGCCGCGACGGGTGGAGTTGAAGAACATCATGCGGCCGTCGACGGTGACCAGCGGCGTGTTGTCGCGCGTCGGCAACGCACGGCGAGCCACTGGCTGCTCGATCTCGGTTTGAGAGCCGGGAGTTCCGAAGGTCAGCGCGGTCTGAGCCGGTGACGGTGATGGTATAGCAACGCACAGCAGCAGCCCGGCTGCGAATGCGCCCAGTATTGTACGTGAAATAGGAGTGCCCATGTGCCCGTATCCCCATTGCCCAAACGCACTCCGAACGCGCGCCGTGTAGTGCCCATTGTGACACGGCTCTTCGAAGTACCGGGGGATTGATGTGCGGGGGGGAGCGCAAGATACTCCGTTCCGGCCACGAAGCAAGCGCCGGCGCGGCACTACCTCGCGCAACCGCCCCACAATCGCGGTTTTCGCCCCGGAATCACGGTCGTGCCGCGATGTGGAAAATCCCCGCGACCGGCCGTGCCCGAGGCCAGCGCATTGCCCGACGCCATCGCATTGCCCGGCGCCAGCGCATTGCCCGGCGCCAGCGCATTGCCCGGCGCCGGCGCATTACCCGACGCCACGGCAATCACACGACGCCATCGCATTGCCCGACCCATGGCCCTGCCATGGGCTGGAAAAGCTGAGCCCCAAGGGCTCGCAGGCAATGGTGAACGTGCCGGAATCCCCAGCCGCTGACCGTGAGCCCGGAGGGCGCACCTTTTCCAGCCCGGGGCAACGCCCCGGGCACTGC
>DATLHO010000126.1:0-8812 GCA_035539855.1 Kapaibacterium sp. (SeqCode)
GGCACGCGCACGCACGCCTCGGAGTTCGACGACGCGTTCATCTACGACGAGATCGCGCGCGCGCCGGAGGCGCGGGCGATCCCGATGCACGCGATCGAGCACGATCGAGCGGCGGAGCCGTTCGAGGCGTGGACGGCTAAGAGCGATCGCGTTCAGTACTGAGGGCACGAAGGACAACGAGGGCGCATCGCGCGGCAACGCCGCGCTGAGGCGCCCTCGGTTTCGTTCTGCCCATCACGAACCGCCCCCTTCGTCATCCTCGATCGCGCAGCGATCGGGGATCGTTCTTCGGCGGCAGCCGTGCCGGACGGTACCGCTACCGCGGGGGAATCATCGCCAGACGCATACGTGGATTCAATGTGCTCCGCTGCGCATGTATTACCCGGACGCCACATCGTCGGTGTGCACAGGAATTCGAGTCGTACCGGAGTAGATCTGCTGCGGCCCGACTGAAGTGATCCCGACCGCACGGCCAAAGAGATCGACGACGCCGAGCTCCACTTGGGACATCCGGGGCGCTCTGACGACGACCGCGCCCGTCGCGACGACGGGATAGGTTGTTCGCAAACGGCGCCACTTGGCGATGGCCGCCTCGTTTGAGCTCGTCGCTCTCCGCTCGCAGCTGCTCGACCAGCGCAATCAAGTGCGCATTTTGCTCCTGGAGCGCCAGGACCAAGTCCACGAGCGTAGCGTGATCGAGCTTCACTATTTCAGCGCGCTCTCGCATGCGCGATACCAGAAGCCAGCTTCGTGCCGTTAAGCAGTTACGGTTCTCTACAGACTGTTAATGCTCCCGGTGCAAGAGACGACCGATCCGTCTGCTTATGCTATCCAAAGCAGTTGCTGACTTGACTTCCTCTAGGCCGCTAAACAGAGTATCGTAGCTCACGAACTTGGTTGCTCCCGATGTCATGACCAGGATAGCTGGCGTGCGACTAACGTTGTACCGACCAAAGAGACCGCCGACCAACCGCTTCGGCGGCCATGGGTCTATCTGACCTTCTGCGGTGATGTCGTAGTAGACAGGGACTTGTCGACCCAGCAAGTCCGTGGCGAGCCTCTGTGCCGCCCGACGCGCCACACCTCCACCGCCGGGGCGCGCAATGGCCGTAAGCTCTATTCGTCCGTTGACATGCGCCCTGATAGAGTCGATAGCAGTAACGATTGCGCGGAAACAATCGACGCATGAGTAGCCCCCTGAAAACACCACAACGCGCGCCGTCGTGTCGTCCGCTACGAGTCGCACAGTGTCGCCGCGCATAGTCGACACAAGAACCTCGCTTTCGCCTACCACTGCGGGATCAACGCCGTGCAATAGCAGAGCAGCCGTAGCTGCCATCGCTGCCAGTGTGATCCGCCGTTTCCCGAAATCAGTCATGCTGCCCTATTCTGTACAGTACGAGTGAATACGCTTCTTCCTCGTTCTCAATCGCGTACTCATCCGCCACCTTTCTCATTTCGCCGAACGACGCGGCCCGCAAGGCCGCTTCTGGAAAGGGAAGGATTCGATAAACGACTCCTTCCCCGCCGGGGAAGTACGCGTATGACAAAGGATACGGGATCGAGTCCGCGATCGGCGACATCAACTCCGGACTGCTATCGGGCAACGAGTCACAAAGGACGAACCACTGACCATCAACATTACGCCGCAAAACGGAATGGCTCGACCGTGGGACTCCCGAGTAGAGGCCGCGTGTGTTTGTGTCCGCCCATTGAATTGTTGCAACAATAGTTCTGTGGTCGATCCGGGTCAGCGTTCGCACATTCGGCGCCGCGTATACGATCGGCCTGAGCGAGTCGAGCAAAACCTTGACCGGCAGAGCCGCGAGCACTGTATCCCGGACAAGCCGTTCAACTGCTTGCGCAGCCTGACTACTCCAGGAACTAAGGCCAAAGTCCAGAGTGTCGATTGGCCACCCATCAAACGAGTAGCGAACCGCCTTCGGCGAAGCCACCTCGCTTACGATGATGCCGTCTTCGACTACCTGTACAACTCTTCTAGGATAGAAATATGTGTACGGCATCCCTGGCGGATCCGGCAACGCGACTTCCGAAAGAACCGTCCCAGCGGCGAGATTCAATCGCGCAACTCGTACTCGACTCGGTTGCCCTGTCATGGCGCACATCCAGACATAACAATCAGTTCTAGCGAGCCCGATTTGATCGTAGGAGCTGCCGAGCGGAATGACCCGACTGAGCGAGGCCTCGTCCTCCGTTGTCCTTGAGTACACGAGCGCCTTTCTCCAGTACAGCAGTACAATTCGAGCAGAGTCGACGTGCAGGTCCGCGAACTGGCCTCGCCGATCCAAGTCGTCGGTAATGCCCGGTACAGTCGTTGAGAGGGTCAAGGTATCCCATGTCGTTCGTCCCGAGCGCAAGACATAGAGCCTGACGGTCTCTTGACTCAAAGACTGATGACCGAAGACATAAATATCGCTCTTGTAGACGCGTGCCACGGTGCCGCGGTTCGAGATTGCTCTATCGATCGGCAACTGGACGAGCGCATCCATTCTCCATTGGACCGGCGCCCCTGCATCTGCCATTCCGACGCTTGTGACGGCAAAGAGAAGCAAAACACGCCATGTAAAACGAGAGCTCATAGCCGGCCTGTATTCAGAAAGGGGGTGTCGCCGACGCGGACGTCGGCGCGAACGAGACGGCACAAAGGTATGCGCGAGCTCAGGGCGGCGCGTCACCGGTTTGGTGTAGGTCGCGCGGCGTGAGGTCGACGAGCTGGGGGGCGAAGTACTTCTGGTAGAGCTTCATGATACCGCCGGCGCCGGTCTTGTCGAAGACGTGCTTCATGTGCGTCTCCACCGTGTTGATAGTCACGCCAAGCTTGTCGGCGATTTCGCGGTTCTCGAGTCCGTTCATCCGATAGAGCGCCACCTGCATCTCCCGCACGGTAAGTCCTCCGTCGGCGGTCATCGCGTTCATGCCCTCGAAGAAGCGCTGGTCCGTCGGCCGCAGCGCCTGGTGCAGCGCGGAGATATGGAGCATGGACCATCGTACGTACGGCTCGATACTCCTGAGTCGACGTACTGCGTCGTCGCCGATGGGCGTGCGGTCGGTGCGGTTCCAGAGGAGTATAACGCCGAGGTGCCCTCCGTCGTCGAGCGTGTACCACTCGACGTGCGGGTCCGGGTGATAGGCGCCGGTGTCGAAGCCCGCCTCCTGAAGCTCTCGTGTCATTCTCGTTACGTGCACGCTCCTGTCGCTCTCGCTGCCGACCTCGACGCAGATGTTACCGTCGGTCGATTCGTCGGGCAGGAAGCAGGTGTCCGCTACGACGTTGGCCCTCTCGAGCGGAACAGAGTCGGCGACCGCCCTGTAGTTCACCACCGTGCAGACTACGTCGACATCGATTAGGTGCTCGCGCACGTGATCCTTCAACAGGCGCTGCATCTCCACGTACGATGTCGTCGTCCCTGTACACGTCACCAGGCGCGCGAACCAGGCGTCCGGTGTTGTCGAGAGGGTTGATGATTCGAGCGGATCGATGCGTCGATGGATATCGTTGTTCTTGAGGTGCTGCATTGCCGTCCGACGTTTTGAGGGGTTGTTGTCGGTCATGCAAAGGTAGGACCGTGACGGGAGAATCTCCGGCGTGAGGAACCGAAGAACAACGAGGGCGCATCGCGCGGCATTGCCGCGCCGATGCGCCCTCGGTTTCGTTTCACCCATCAAGGACCGCCCCCTTCGTCATCCTCGATCGCGCAGCGATCGGGGATCATTCTTCGGCGGCAGCCGTGCCGGACGGTACCGCTACCGCGGAAGATCGATCCCCGGCTCCGCCGAGGATGACGTGCACGCCGCGCCTGGGAGAATGCCCGGGCGACTACCACTACTCCACACTCCCCAGCGGCGACAGCGCCGGTCCGTTAAGCACCTTCCCATACGCGTCGAAGCGCGAGCCGTGGCACGCGCAGTCCCAGCTCTTCTCGAGCGGGTTCCAGTCGACGATGCATCCGGCGTGCGTGCACGTGGCGGAGACCTTGTGCAGCCGGCCGTCGTCGTCGCGGTAGGCGGCGATCTTCGAGAGCCCGTCGCGCACGACCGCGCCCTGGCCCGGCTGCAGGTCGTCGACCGAGTCGACGTCGCCGCCGGTCAGGTGCTCGCCGAGCTGGCCGACCATCGTGCCGACGTTGCGCAGGTATGCGGGCGCGCTCTTGAGCGACTTGCGGTCGGGATCGTAGAGCTCGGCCCACGGGTTCTTGCGGCCGATGATCAGGTCCGTGCAGAGCATCCCGCCGATCGTTCCGTGCGTCATTCCGTGACCCGAGTCGCCGGTGATGATGTAGACATTCTCCTTGCCCGACGCGTCGAGACCGATGAACGCGAGCGAGTCGACCGGCTCCTGAACCTGTCCGGACCACCGGTACTCGACGGACTCGACGGACGGGAAACGCTCGCGCGCCCACGACTCGAGTCGCTGGAAACGTCCCTCCGGATCGTACTCCTCGTTCGCCTTGTGATCCTCGCCACCGACGATGAGCCAGTCGTGCGACGGCTCCTCGTCGACGTTCGTGCTCGACGGCCACGCGAGGCGCACGTAGTGATAGGGATCGAGCGTGTCCCAGTAGAGGTTCAGCGCGACCGAGCGGTGCGGCACGCGCAGTCCGATGGCGTACGTCCGGTACGGCTCCTGCTTCGTGTGCAGCGCGACCCAGTCGCTGATCGGCGAGTTCGTCGCCACGACGATCGCGTTGGCGCTGACGGTATAGCCCGAGTCGGTGCGCACGCGCGCCGGCGATCCGCCGGCGACCTCGACGACGTGCGCGTTGGTGCAGATGCGCCCGCCCATGCGCACGATCGCGCGGGCCAGTCCGCTGAGGTACTTCATCGGATGGAACTGACCCTGACGCGGGAAGCGCAGACACGCGCCCGTGTCGAACGTATCGAGCGGCGCGCGCGGCACCATCTCGACATCGATGAGGCCCGCGCGATGCGCCGCCTCGAGCTCGCGCTCGAGGATGTCGCTGTCATCGCCGGGCGGTCGGAAGAGGTAGCCGTCGAGGCGGCGGAAGTCGCAGCCGATTCCCTCGGCCGCGATGATTGCCTCGATCTGATCGACCGCGGCCATGTGGCTCTCCGCCGCCAGGCGCGCGCCGTCCTCGCCGTGCAGTCGCTCGAGCTCGACGAAGCGATCGTCGAGCGCGAACGAGAGGTGCGCGGTCGTGCGTCCGGTCTCACCGCCGCCGACCGGGCCGTCGTCGAGCACGATGACGCTGCGCCCCTGGCGCAGCAGCAGGTAGGCCGTGGTCATGCCGGCGATGCCGGCGCCGACGACGCAGACGTCGGCCTGGGCGTCGGCGGTCAGGGCGGTCTGTACGGGGACCTCGGCGGTCGCCATCCAGACCGAGACGCTCTGTCCCGAATCGTTGTTCATGTGCAGCTCCGAGTTTCTCGCGGGTAGACGTGCTTTCGTGCCGGACGTGCGCGCAGGTCGCCGGCGTCAGCGACAAACAACAGCAGAAAGCCGGCCATTCTCGCATTGTTTTTTGGGAGTCCCGTCGAAACGACGACGCCCGCGCGGAGCAGCTCCACGCGGGCGTCGTTCGATCGATGCGATGTCGGCTACAGGACGATGATCGCGCCGCTGCGACGGCCGCCGCAGCTCTTCACCTGGTAGATGTACACGCCGGCCGGAACCCGCACGCCCGCGTTGTTCGTCAGGTCCCACGTGATCGTCGTGCCGGTGCCGAGGTAGTTCGTCAGCAGCGTCTTGACGATCATGCCGCTGGTCGAATAGATGTACGCCGACGCCGCGCACGCCGCGCCCGAGGCGATCGTGAAGCTCGCCGACGTGCTCGTCGGATTCGGCGTCGCCTCGGTCATCGTGAAGCCGGTCGACTCCGGTCCGGAGGCGAACGTCGCCGTCGACGGCAGCGCGACGACGTGCGAGGTGTCGAACGCCTCGTACGCGCCGTCGGTGATGCGGTAGACGATCGTGTAGACACGGCCGGCCGCGGCCGCCTCGGCGCGCAACTGGAAGGTGCGCTCGGCGGGGCTCACGTCGAGCGAATCGGCGACGATGTCGCCGGCAAGATCTCCCGGAACGACGCCGGTGTCGGCGTCGCTCGAGGTGATCGCGTCGAGCTCGACGCGCGTCGAGCATCCGCCGCTCGTCGCGACGGTCGCGTTGATTGCCACGAGCGCGCGCACGCTCGAGCTGATCACCGAGCGATTGAGCGTCACCGCGAGCGACGGCGGCGGCGCGATCGTCACGATGGCGGCATCGGAGGTGACCGGCGCGCCGCATCCGGTGACGACGACGTCGTAGCTGCCGGCGTCATCGATCGTCGCGTCGGTGATCGTGTAGGTGCTCGCCGTCGCAAGGCCGATGTCGACACCTCCCTTGCGCCACTGGTACGTGATCGGCGCGGAGCCCAGCGCGGTCGCGGTCGCCTCGAGGGTGGTCGAGTAACCGGTGCAGATCGCGATCGACGCCGGCTGGCCGGTGATCGTCGGCGCAGAGCCCACGGTGAGCGCGGCCGTCGCGGTCGTGTCGGCGCCGCAGGAGTTGCTGAAGATCGCGCGGTAGAGGCCGCCGTCCTGCGATGCGCTCGCGGTGAACGAGAGCGTCGTCGACGTCTCGCCCGCGATCTCGCTCCAGGCCGAGCCGCCGTCGGTCGAGACCTGCCACAGCACCGTGGCCGCAGGGCTGGCCGTGGCCGCGACGATGAAGGTCGCCGTCTGGCCGTCGCAGATCTCGTTGGCGATCGGCTCGGTCGTCACCGTCGGCGCGTACGTCACCGCGAGGCTCGCCGGGTCGGTCGTGATCGTACCGCAGCCGCCGTTGGTGAGGATCATCCGATAGAGATTGCCGTCGTGCGACGGATCGGCGGTGAACGCGAGGGTCGCGGTCGTCGCGCCGTCGACGGTCGTCCACGAGCCGCCGGCGTCGGTCGAGACCTCCCAGCGATAGACGGGGGAGCCGACCGCGGCCACCACGGCCGCGAACGTGGCGGTCGTGCCCGCGCAGACCGCGGCGTTGGCCGGGCCGCTGAAGAGGTAGCTGCTCTGGGTCGTGATCGTCGCCGCGTCGGTCGTGTCGCTGCCGTTGGCGTTGGTGTAGACGTTGCGATACTGGTAGCCGGTGATGCCCGTCGTCGAGCTCATCAGCAGCGTGTCGGAATCGCGACCCTGCCAGACGGTCTCATCGGCCCACGTCGCGCCGTCGTCGGTCGAGACCTGCCAGTGCGCGGTCGGCACCGGCGAGCCTGACGCGGCCGAGCGCAGCACGATGTTCGGTCCCTCGCACAGCGTGACGCTCTGCGGATGCAGCGTCACCGTCGGAGCGGTGCCGCTCTGCGTGATGTTGACGGTGACCGTCCGGCTGTTGCCGCAGCCGTCGCCGGAGATCGTGATCGTGACCTGCGTCGCGCCGTCGCCGTTGTGCGTGTAGACGACCCAGCCGGCATCGATGTATGATTTGAACGTGCTCACCGGCGAGCCGCCCGCGGCCGTACCGAGCACGTAGAGCGTGCCGTTGGTGAAGGACACGTTCCGGTTGGACATGTCGCCGCCGCACATACCCGCCTGGTCGACGGTGGCGAGGGTGATCGAGCCACCGGGACTGATCGTGTAGGAGGTCTGGCCGAAAGCCGTCGACGAGGTGGACGCAAGGAAGAGCAGCGTGAGCGCGAACAGCGCGGCCACGCCTCTTGCCAGGCGTGTCGTGAATGATGCCATAGCGAAATGCCCGTTGAGAGTAAAGTGGGTTCCGCCCCTCGTGGGGAAGGCTCTGCGGAGAAATGAAGCAGGGCGGCAGGCGGACCGGGACCTTGGACTGGGACGCAAAGATAGCCGAATCGTGAGACCGGCAAGCGCCATGTCTCCATATGGTGTCGTCGCGGATCCGGCGAAACCGCACCGGAGCATGCCCTTCGACGGTTCGTTTCGAGTTGTCACCGAAACCACGCCGCCCGCGGCCCGCCGCGGCCCGGCCGGGATTGCCCCGATGCGTATGTTGAGAACGCGAAGCCAGCATTTACCTCTGTGATGCATCATGAGCAACGAGCGCAAGGTGTTCCGCACCGATTCGGGAATCGAGATCCCACCCTACCTCGCACCCGGCAACGGCCACGCGCCGGAGCCAGCCGAGGCGCGCGCCGCAACGGTCGACCGGCCGGGCGAGTATCCGTTCACGCGCGGCGTTTATCCGACGATGTACCGCTCGCGTCTGTGGACGATGCGCATGTACGCAGGCTTCGGCACTGCCGAGGAATCCAACGCCCGCTACCGCTATCTGCTCTCGCAGGGCGTCACCGGACTGTCGGTCGCCTTCGACCTTCCGACACAGATCGGCTATGACAGCGATCACGCGATGTCCGAGGGAGAGGTCGGCAAGGTGGGCGTCGCGATCGATTCGCTCGCGGACATGGAGATGCTCTTCGACGGCATCGCGCTCGCCGACGTCTCGACGTCGATGACGATCAACGCGACGGCCGCGACGCTCCTGGCGATGTACGCGGCACTGGCGCGCAAGCAGGGCGCCGACCTCGCGCAGCTCAGCGGAACGGTGCAGAACGACATCCTCAAGGAGTACGCCGCGCGCGGCACCTACATCTACCCGCCGCGCCCGTCGATGCGTCTGATCACCGACATGTTCGCCTGGTGCGCGCGCGAGCTGCCGAGCTGGAACACAATCTCGATCAGCGGCTACCATATCCGCGAGGCCGGCTCGACCGCCGTGCAGGAGGTCGCCTTCACGCTCTCGAACGCCATCGCCTACACCCAGGCCGCCATCGACGCCGGACTCGATGTCGACACGTTCGCATCGCGGCTGAGCTTCTTCTTCAACATCCAC
>DATLHO010000127.1:0-23642 GCA_035539855.1 Kapaibacterium sp. (SeqCode)
GTTGACGCGCAGCGCCATCATCGCGCGCATCGTCGGCGCGTCGATCCAGTCGCCGGCGCCGACCGCATGGCTGCGGATGAGATTCTCCTGGAGCCGCTCGATGTTCTCGCGCGAGATCACGACGTTCGCGAACTCGCCGAAGCCGGTCGTCACGCCATAGATCACCTCGCCACGCTCGACCCACCCCTCGACAACATCACGCGAAGCGCGCATCGCACGCACCGCCGTCTCCGAAAGCTCGACCCGCGTCGACACATCGCGAGCAATGAGGGCGGTGTCGTGGATCGATAACGAATTGCCGTCGAGTGTGATCATGGTTAGATGTCAGAGGTCAGAGGTCAGATGTCACGAGGCGGTTTCCTGGGGGTTGAGGTTTTTGTTATTGGGTATTGGTTATTCGTTTTTTGTTATTTGTTTTTTGTTCCAGCGGTTGGCCGTACAACTGGCGTTCGGGAGAAAAACCAATAACCAATACCCAATACCCAATAACCAACACCCAAAACCCCCTCAACCCGCGGCTTCGACGATTGCCGCAAATCCCTCCGCCTTCAGCGATGCCCCTCCGATTAGTCCACCATCGATGTCGGGGCGGGAGAAGAGGTCGGCGGCGTTTGCGGCGTTGACGCTGCCGCCGTAGAGGATGCGCAGGTGCTCGGCGGCGGACGTTCCGTGCATTGCCAGGACGCGCGCGCGGATGAAGGCGTGGACTTCCTGCGCCTGCTCGGGAGTTGCCGTACGTCCGGTGCCGATTGCCCAGACGGGCTCGTAGGCGACGACGATCGGCAGGCCCTCGGAGCGTGTTTCGAGTCCCGCCAGGGCGACGTCGATCTGACGGCCCACGACGGACTCGACCGCTCCCGCGTCGCGCTCGTCGAGCGTCTCGCCGACGCAGACGATCGGCGTCAGTCCGCCTTCGATCGCCGCGCGCGTCTTGCGTGCGACGACGTCATCGATCTCGCCGAAGATAGTCCGTCGCTCGGAGTGCCCGACGATGACGTGCGTGCACCCGACGGAGCGGAGCATCGGCACGGAGATCGCGCCGGTGAAGGCGCCCTCGGTCTCGTGATGGACATCCTGTGCGCCCAGGCGAATCGGTCCTGCGCCCAGGCGCTGCGACGCGACGTCGAGGAGAATGTATGGCGGACAGATGATGACCTCGCAGGACGGGACTTCCCCGCCGAGGCGATCGATGATCGCATCGATCAGCTCCGGTCCTGAAGCCCGGTCCATGTTCATCTTCCAGTTGCCGGCAACGATTGTGCGTCGCATGAGTCTCCCCGTTCGATTGCCTGTGTGAAGATCCGCGAGTCCCGCAGCCGTGCTACTGTTGCGGCCGGATCGTTCCGGTCGGTCGGTAGATCGTGTAGCGCGTCAGCGAGAGGTTGCTCGTGAAGCCGACGCCGTGCAGCGTCTGCCCCTTGATGTTGTCGACGATCGAGACGCGCGCCTGCGAGTGCACGCGCTCGCCTTCGTGATCGTACTTGAGCTCGTCGGTGTCGATGATGCGCTCGCCGCCGTCGCTCTCGATGTGCACCGCGCCGTAGGCGGTCATATCGCTCGTGCGATCATCGACGCGCGCGCTGTCGGCAACGAGGGTCGCGTTGAGCGATCCGTCGCTGGCGTAGAACTCGACGTAGACGCCGCTGTCGAGCAACGTCTCGCCGCGTGAATAGTACTTGCGCGCGTGCCCCACCTGCAGTCGCGCCTTCGTCCAGCTCGAGTCCGCGAAGATGATCGTGGCGTTCCAGCTCTCTTCGTCCGGAGCGTCCGCAGCGATGCGCGCGCGATTGATCGGCGTCTCCTGACGGTCGCCGCAGCCGCCGGCCGCCAGCAGTGCGAGAACGAAGAGCAGGCGCGCGACGCTTCGTCTCATGGGCGCAGCCCCTGTTCGATGAGATCGTGCAGGTGGATGATGCCGAGCAGCGCGCCGTCGTCGCCGACGATCGGAAGCTGCGTGCGCTTCTTCGACTCGAGCATCACGAGCGCCGTCGTGCCGAGCGTGTCGGGCGAGGCGGACATGGGATCGGCGGTCATCATCTCACCGGCGCTCAGCGCGAAGATGTCGCCGCGGCGCTCGAGCAGCCGCCGCAGGTCGCCATCGGTGACGATGCCGAGCAGCCGGCCCTCCTCCGCGACGAGCGCGCAGCCGAGTCGCTTGCGGCTGATCTCGAGGATGACGTCGTGGAAGGCCGCGTCCGGCGCGACGATCGGCAGGTCGTCTCCGCGCTTCATAATGTCCTCGACGCGCAGCAGCAGTCTGCGCCCGAGCATGCCTCCGGGATGCGTCAGCGCGAAGTCTTCGCGCGTGAATCCCTTCGACTCGTAGAGAACCACCGCGAGCGCATCGCCAAGTGCGAGCATCGCGGTCGTCGAGGCCGTCGGCGCGAGGTCGAGCGGACAGGCTTCGCGCTCGACCGAACAGTCGATGACAACGGTCGCGGAGCGCGCCAGTGCGCTGTCGGGATTACCCGTGATCGCAATGATCGCCACCCCGGCGCGGCGCAGGCTCGGCAGCAGCAGCGACAGCTCCATCGTATCGCCGCTCTTCGACAGCACGATCACGACGTCGTCACCGCGGACCATGCCGAGATCACCGTGCAGAGCGTCGGCCGGATGCAGGTAAAATGCCGGAGTGCCGGTGCTGTTGAGCGTGGCGGTGATCTTCTGCGCGATGATCCCCGACTTGCCGACACCCGTGACGATCACCTTACCCGGGCAGTCGACGAGAAGATCCACCGCCTCCTTGAAGCTCGTGTCGAGCAGGCGCCCGACGCGCTCGAGCGCGTCGCGCTCGGCGTCGATGACACGCCGTCCGCGCGCCAGCACGTTCAACTCCTCGCTCGCCTTCGGACTCATTCCCGCCTGCCTCCGCGCAACGAGCGCGTCATTCTCGCAAACAGCCCGCCGGCGACTTTCGCCGCGGCCGTCGTCCCGGGACCGAGGCGCGTCGCGTCGACCTTGCGCCAGGTCACGTTGTATCGCCGGAACGCTCCGCGCAGCTCGTCGTCGCCCGCCTCCTCCGGATGCTCGAAGAGTCGTCGGTGCGCCAGCGCGATCGCAGGGTCGCGGATCCCCTTCAGCAGCATCAGCTCGTTGTAGAAGTTCGTCACCGGCACGAGCGTATTGCCGAGACTTAACTGGTCGTGCAGCCACATGACCCGTCGCGTCGCGTCGATCGCGAGCGTGAGGCCGTCTCCGATCGAGACCTCGCGCGGGAGCGGTCCGCCCGACGGCGCCGGCTCGCCGGGCACCCAGTACGAGTAACACCAGCGCGAGCGCTCAGCGCGAGACGTGGCGCCGGCGAGCCCCGGCCCCGAGAGGTGCAGCTCGACCCGCTGCTCGTCATCGGGATGATGGACCGACAGCGAGAGCGTCGCCCCGTCGTCGAAGAGGATCTCGCCGTAGGCTGCGACCGGCTCCATCGGAGCCTCGAGGTCGACCTGCTGATCGGCGCGGCCGAGCACAAGGTCGCCCTCGCCCCATCGCCCGATGCCGATCACGACCAGTCCCTCGATCGCCTTCGCGACCGAAGCGTACGCTGGTCGGTCCGCCGGCAGGAGCCAGGCGCACCACGAGCGCTCGATCGCTTCGAGCGGCCGGGGATAGCCGGCCGATGCGTCATCGGAGATTTCCATCGCCTTCGAGCTCACGGCGGAGCCGATCGGTTTCGAGACAGGAGCGCATGAACTGCCCGGCGCGCTCCAGCGGGAGCTGCGTGGCGGCGTCGGACAGCGCGCGCGCAGGATCGGGATGGGTCTCGAAGAACACGCCGTTGACGCCGACCGCAACCGCCGCGCGCGCCAATGGCAGGATGTACTCGGGCCGACCGCCGGACGTCGCGCCCGCCGACGGCATCTGCAGCGAGTGCGTCGCGTCGTAGACGACCGGCGCTGAACAGTCGCGCATGACGATGAGCCCGCGCATGTCGACGACGAGATCGTGGTAGCCGAAGGTCGTGCCGCGCTCGCAGACCATGACCGACTCGTTGCCGGCGGCGCGCACCTTCTCGACCGCGTGGCGCATGTCGTCAGGTGCCGCGAACTGTCCCTTCTTGATGTTGACCGCCCGGCCCGTCATCGCGGCGGCCTGCAGCAGTTCGGTCTGACGGAAGAGGAACGCGGGGATCTGCAGGACGTCGACGTAGGCCGATGCGCGCGCCGCGTCCTCGGGCACGTGGATGTCGGTGATCGTCGGCAGGCCGAACTCCGCGCCGGTCGCCGCGAGGATCTCGAGCGCGCGCTCGTCGCCGATCGAGGAGACCGAGTGCACGCTGGTGCGATTGGCCTTGCGGTAGGAGCCCTTGAGCACGAGCGGCACCGCAAATCGCGCGGCCAGCTCGGCGAGCTCGCCGGCGGTGCGGCGCATCATCTCCTCCCCCTCGACCAGACACGGTCCGGCGATGAAGAAGAAGTCGATGGCGGGATCGAACGAGGCGATGCGCATATGAGCCTCAAGGATACGATGGGGCCGAAGGTATTTCCAAGAATGGAACGGTGACGGCGCATCAACGCAAACTCCCTGACAGCGCGCGGGGCGCCGCCAGGGAGTCTGCCGTTCGAAGCGTTGCGAGGCGTCGGTTATCGTCCGCGGATGCCCTCGCCGGGCTGCAGCGGATCGGTGCCGTTGTTGACCTCCTCGCCGTCGCTGATGCCGTCGCCGTCGGTATCGGAGCGAAGAGGATCGGTGCGGATCTGACCGCCGATCTCCTGTCCGTCGATGAGTCCGTCGCCGTCGGAATCGCGGATCGTCGGATTGCTCCGATACGAATAGACTTCGAGTCCGTCGGGCAGACCGTCGCCATCGGTATCGGGATTCGACGGATCGGTGAACGTGACCGAGCGCTCGTCGCCGTCGGGCAGACCGTCGCCGTCGCTGTCGGAGGACGGATCGTAGACCTCGTCGCCGAGCTCGTAGCTGTCGGGTCCGAGCGGCGAGTAGCGCACGCCGAGGAACAGCCTCGGGCGGTTCGGTCCGCGACTCGGTCGATCGAACAGGTGTTCGAGGTACTGGGCGCCGAGCTCGATGTCGAAGTCGCCGAAGCCGCGGTAGATCAGGCCGAGGTTGATGTCCTCGCCGGCGATCTCGAGCTGGGCGATGTAGTCGTCGTAGCGATAGCGCGCCTGCAGCATCGGGTTGAGACCGCCATAGAACACCGACGTGTCGTTGTTCTCGAGCTCGTCGGCCGACGGGTGCAGGAAGTTGAGGTACTTCGTGATCGGGCCGGAGCCCGAGTACTTGCCGGTGCCGAAGCCGACGCCGGCGCTGAAGCCGTTTCGGCTGGTGAAGCGCAGCCCGCCGCGCTCGGCGCTCGGGACCTCCGACGGCATGAGTGTGCCGCGGACGAAGCTCGCGGTGTCCAGCGGCGGCGTGCGGTAATCGGAGGTATCGACAAAGCCGCGACCGATGTAGTTCGTGTCGATGCGCAGCGTCCGGCCGCGCTGGCCGAACCAGTAGCCGACCATGAAGCTGAACGAGGTCTGCGGACTGAAGATGCTGTTGTCGGTCTGGTAGGTCTTGCGCGGATCGTAGTCGTCGGCGGTCGACTGGAAGGCGAACTCCGCGCCGACCGTGCCGCTCCACCGCGAGTTGTCGCCGCCGAAGTCATCGCCGATGATCGGGTTCCAGTACAGGAACGGCATCACCGCACTGATCATCGTGGCAGTCACGCCCGCGCGCAACTGCCAGTAGTCGACCGAGACCTGCCCGTCGAACTCCGCCGCGATGTCGAACGGTACGTTCGTGCGGGGCGTCTCGGGATTGAGCTGGCTCGTCAGTGGACCGGCGATCATTCCACCCACGAGAACCTTGCCCGACTCGAATCGCTCGAACAGCCGGCGCAGCTCGAAGACCTGCGCATGCGCGGTCGACGCCGAGACGGTGAGTGCGAGCAGGACGAGCGCGGCGAGGCGACGTGTCGTGGGTGACGTGGTTACTCTTCGGGCCATAAGGGATTCTCCTGAATCCGGGATGTGTATCTGGGAGGTGCAGATCGGACCAGTCAACAATACGCCGATGCTGGAGATGATCCAAGCAGCGGCGTCGGCGCACCTTCATGCACCGAAGCGCGCGCGAACATACGAACTCCGAACGACCTGGGGGGATCGGACGCGGGCGTGAGACGCGGAGAGAGGAGCGCACGCTCCGTGGTCCCGTTCGAGGGCCCGGCGCGATACGCTCGTGACGACGGTCCCCGCTCGGGGGGACCGTGAAGGGGACCTAGTGCACGACGTCGTGCGAGTTGAGCATCAGCCGGCTTCCGCCGAAGCTGAGGTCGCCGGACTCGGCGAGGAGCATGCCGATGAGGGTCTTCACCTCGTAGGTGTCGAGGGCATAGAGGTTTGCGATCTGCGCACGGTTGATCACCGTCTCGAGCTCGCCGACATCGATCAGACCGATCTCGAAGAGCTGTAGCAGGTACCCATAGGCTTCCGGGCGGAACATGCGACGCTCGCTCTCATGCAGCACGCGGTAGGTGCGTCGGGGCCCGTCCGTCGGCTCGGCCGTCGGTGCGACCGCGGTGCCGAATGTTGCGCGGTCGACGAGCCAGCTGCATGCCGCGCCGATCTCCGAAGCAGTGTACCCGGCGTCGGAGAGACGGTTGACGTCGATGAGCTCGATGGGGGTTTCCTGGCGGATCTGGGTAACGAGGTAGAGAATGATGTCGATAATCCGCTCGTTCATCAGAGTTGGTGCTCGTGTAGTAGAGGAAGCGGACCGAAGATAGTCGTTGGCCTTTGTTGTGTCAACGCACCATCGTCGTTCCGCGCATTTGGTCCGAAGGGCGCTACGACCGAAGATATCGGTCCTCGAGCGCGGTCATGCGCCGCCGCTCATCGTCGTTCGCGTCATCGTAGCCGGCAAGATGCAGCGCACCGTGCACCGCGAGCCGCCGCAGCTCGTCGCCGAGTCGCACGCCGACCTCGGCGGCCTGCTCGCGCGCTCGATCGACACTGATGTAAACCTCACCTTCCAGCGGGTCCGCCTCAAGGGGAAAGGTGATGACGTCGGTGTAGTAATCGTGGGCGAGGTGTCGACGGTTCATCCCGAGCAGCTCCTCGTCATCGACGAGCACGATCGTCACTTCGCCGGACGGCACGCGCTCGGCAACGAGCACACGCTCGACGGCCTCCCGGATCGGTGCGTGCGGCATCCGAACGCTCGGGTGCGCGTTGACGACGGTGACCAGGTGCCGACGGGCCATCGAGGCGAGGAACTGAGTGATGATGGATGTGCGGGACCGGCGTGGATCGCCGGCCGGCATTCACGCGGGAATGTTCTCGGCGAGACCGAGCTGCATCGCCGCAAGCAGCAGCGACGGCTCGATCGATGCGAAGTCGGCGGAGAGCGTGCGACGATCGACGTTCGCGAACAGCGAGCAGGTGCCTTCGCGCCCGACGACCAGACCGGAGATTCGATCGCCCGTCTCGGCGACGAAGATGATCTCCCCCGGCTCGACCGGCACGAAGCGCTGGACGCCGTGGAGCTCAAAGTACCCGTGCACGGTCTGCGCCGAGAGCACCGTGCTCTCGTCGGCCAGCGACGCGAGCGTCAGCACGACGACCGAGCCTCCCGCGCGCTCACCGACATGCAGCAGCGTGTCGGCGCCAAGCGATTCCTGGCGCGCTTCGAGCAGGCGCGCGATCTGCTGGATGGATTCGTCGGTGAGCTTCACGAGTTCTCGCGTTGACATGAATGCGTCAATATACCCCGCACCGCCCGACGCTCCAAAGCGCTCCCACCCCACGACGCGCAGCGGCCGGAGACGACGCGACGATCCCTCCGTGTCGTCCGCGGAGGGATCGTCGATCGATTCATCTGGATGTCGACACCGGACGCAGTCGCTACTCGGTGCGGCCGCGCGAGCGCGTCGTCAGGGCGATGATGACGATCAGGAAGACCGCGATCAGAACCCAGACCCACCACATACCGAAGATTCCCGCGCCGCCGCTGTCGGCGTTGATGTTGATGTCCGCGTTGACGTCGGTCGGCGTGCCGGTGCCGCCGCCCTCCTGCGCCAGCGCGATGTAGCTGCCGAGAACGAACGTCTGCAGCGCTACGATCGCCATCAGAACCGGCTGTGCGATGCGTTGATAGAGGATGCCCTTCATGCCTTCACCTGCTTGATTGTTGAGTGACCTCGCCTTCGGACAGCCTTTTCTCAAATGCCATGCCGCGGCGCGCCACGTTGCAGGTCTCACGGCGTCGGTTCATCGCGCGTACATCTCAGGACGACGATCCGCGAGGATGTCGTTGTAGGCGTTGAAGCTCTTGTTGCGCGTCGCCATCGGATCGACCTCGGCGATGATGACGACCTCCTCGTCCGGACCCGCCTCGGCGATCACCGTGCCGTTCATCGCGGTGATCTGCGACTCGCCGCTGAAGACCAGCCGCTCGCCCTCGTGCTCCTCCACCCCACAGCGATTGGCCGTGACGATCACGACCTTGTTCTCGAGCGCGCGCGTGCGCATGGTCGGTCCCCACAGGTGCTTCGCCGCAACGAGGTCCGACGGGTGGGCGATGATGTCGGCTCCACGCAGCGCGAGCGTCCGCGTCGACTCGGGGAAGCGCCAGTCGTAGCAGACCATCGTACCGATGCGCACACCGTCGTGCTCGACGACGGTGAACCCGGTGTCTCCCGGAGCGAACACCAAATGCTCCTTGTAGAAGAGGTGCGTCTTGCGGTAGACACGGTACGATCCGTCCGGCAAGGCGGTGATCGCGGAGTTGTAGAGGCGGTCATCGGAGCCGATCTCGGCGAATCCGGCGACGACGACCATGCTCCGCTCGGCCGCGAGCGACCGCACCCACCCACAGAACGCACCCTTCTCCGGCGTTTCAGCCAGATCTCGCAGCTCCTCGGCGGATGTAAAAAAGTATCCGGAGGGTGCGAGCTCGGGCATGACGAGCAGATCGGCCTCCAGACCCCCCACGAGGGCCCTCATTCGTTCCACATTACCATGCGGACGAGCCCGCTCGGGTGCAAACTGAAGTGCGGCGACTTTCATAACACATGATTCGGGGTCCGGATTATTACAGCGGGACCCGCCCCGGTTAATGAACAAGAATTAAGCGATTTCTTCAAAATTGGAGTGTTTACTTGCGCGTCGACTGGTTACCTGCTGCGTTCCGGCGACCGATGCTCCCTCATCGCACCGCCGGCTCGGGCGCCCTCCCGGGGCAGCACATTCCCTGGTACTGTTGCACGAATACCCCCCCTGATGAACAAGACTCTAGGCTCTTCGATACTTGCTGGTATCCTCGCTACTGTCGCCGCGTTTCTGATCCCCGCCGTCAACCCCCTGGCCAAGGCAAGCCTTCCCGCCGACGTCGCACTCAGCCCTCTGACGCTGATGGCCGACTCGATGCGCACCGTCACCGCCGCTCTCGACAACGAGCTCCAGACGCTCTTCACGTCGACCGCGGATGCAACGGAGACCATCGAGAATGGACCGGTGGCGAGCACGGAGGTGCGCTGGCTCGGAGAGCGCCTGCAGGAGCTTCGCGGCGAGCTCTCGGCGCTGCCGCGCGTCGCCCACGACGACGCCTTCGACCTGACCGACCGCATCGCGACGCAGCAGCGGTACCTCGAGGAGCTGCACAGCCTGATGGCCCAGCGCAACGCGATCGTCGAGCACCTGCCCACTCTCATCCCCACCTACGGACGCTTCAGCTCCGAATTCGGCTACCGTATCCATCCGATCTCGGGCAGCCGCAAGATGCATAAGGGGATCGACATCGCGGCGAAGACGGGCACGCCGATCTATGCAGCGGCGAGCGGCACGGTGCACTTCTCCGGCTCGCAGCGCGGCTACGGCAACGTCGTCGAGATCGACCACGGCTTCGGCTATCTCAGCCGCTACGCCCACGCCTCGCGACTGCTCGTCAAGGAGGGAGAGACGATCCGCCGCGGCCAGCTCATCGCGCTCGTCGGCTCGACCGGCGCCTCGACCGGCGCGCACCTGCACTTCGAGGTCGAGGTCGACAGCATGCACGTTGATCCGATGGCCTTCCTCGCCCCGCAGGTCAGCACGACGCCGGAGCTCGCCGACGCCGCGCACGCGCACGAAGGCACGCTGTAAGAAGCCCGCCGCAGGCCGGAACATTCCGACGCCCCGCGATCACGATGATCGCGGGGCGTCACTTTTTGTAGCCAGCGGCGCACGCTCCGCCCGGCACCGGCCCGGCGCGAACGTGCTGCGTATATTTGGAGGCTCCATCCGGCCCAGGCCCCTTCCGCGGTCGCTCATGGCCGGACCTCCGAACACGGACACTTCGAGACTACCACGCGATGTTCAAGATCTCACGCGCACTGCTGAGCGTCTACGACAAGACCGGCATCGTCGACTTCGCCCGCAATCTCTCCGACAGCGGCATCTCCCTCATCTCGACCGGCGGCACCGCGGCGGCGCTGCGCGAGGCCGGCATCGACGTTGTCGACGTCAGCGAGATCACCGGGTTCCCGGAGATCATGGAGGGCCGCGTCAAGACGCTCCACCCGTTGATTCACGGCGGCCTGCTCGGCAAGCTCGACGACGAGCTGCACCTCGACGCGATGCGCGCGCATGGCATCGAGTCGATCGACCTCGTCGTGGTCAACCTCTATCCGTTCGAGCAGACGGTTGCGCGCACCAGCGACCTCGACGAGATCATCGAGCAGATCGACATCGGAGGTCCGGCGATGGTGCGAGCCGCGGCCAAGAACTACAAGCACACCGCCGTCGTGACAAGCCCCGCCGACTACCAGGCGATCACCGAGGAGCTCCGCGGCAACGACCTGACGCTGTCCGAGCAGACCCGCGCGACGCTCATGCGCCGCGCCTTCGCGCACACCGCGCGCTACGACACGGCGATCGCCGGATACTTCGAGGAGCGCGCCCGCGGCGACGAACGGCCGCGCGGTGATGGCGTCGACGGCACCGGCAGGCGTCACGCCCCGACGCTGACGGCATCGGAGGCGCTCGAGGCATCGATGCGACGCGACATCGCGATGCGCTACGGCGAGAACCCTCACCAGCACGCCGCGCTTTACGGCGACTTCGGATCGATCTTCACGCACGTTCACGGCAAGGAGCTCAGCTACAACAACATCCTCGACATCGACGCGGCGGCGAAGCTCGTGCTCGAGTTCACGCGCCCGACGCTCGCGATCATCAAGCACAACAATCCCTGCGGCGTCGCGAGTGCCGATGATCTCGTCGACGCCTGGCATGCGGCGTTCGCGACCGACACGAAGTCGCCGTTCGGCGGGATCGTCGCCGTCAACCGTCCGCTCGACATGGCGACGGCGACGGCGATCAACGAGATCTTCACCGAGGTCATCATCGCGCCGGAGTTCCCCGACGACGTGCTCGAGCTGCTGCGCCGTAAGAAGGACCGCCGGCTGGTCGTCGCCGACTTCGGCCGGCTCGCCTCGTCGCTCGGCGAGCCGCAGTTGCGCTCGGTCGCCGGCGGCGTGCTCGTGCAGGGCTACGACGCGCAGTTGATCGGTCCGGAAGGCGTGAAGATCGTCACGCGACGGGCGCCGACGGACGAGGAGAAGGCGGCGATGGAGTTTGCGTGGCGGGTCGCGAAGCACGTCAAGTCCAACGCGATTGTCTACGCCTCGGCCGATCGCACGCTCGGCATCGGCGCCGGGCAGATGTCGCGCGTCGACTCGGCGATGATCGCGGCGCGCAAGGCGTCGCTGGCCGGACTCGATCTACGCGGATGCGCTGTTGCCTCCGACGCCTTCTTCCCCTTCGCCGACGGCCTGCTCGAGGCCGTCGAGGCCGGAGCCAGCGCGGTGATCCAGCCCGGAGGCTCGATCCGCGACCAGGAAGTGATCGACGCGGCCGACGCCAACGGAATCGCCATGGCGATGACCGGCATGCGACACTTCAGGCACTGAGCGATCAGCTCAAGGTCCGAATACGACGAGGGGCACTACCGGCGAATCCGGCAGTGCCCCTCGTGATGTTCGAGCGCGCGCTGCGCTACTGGCCGCAGTCCGCGGTGATCTCCCAGGTGTCGGCCGAGCAGATGTCGACCGCGGCGAGCTCGCAGGTCGACTCGTCTTCGGCGACGAGCTTGACATCCCACTCGCCGCAATCGATCTCGATGTCGACCTGGTCGCCGGGCTCGAGGATCTCGGTATCACCGAGGATATCGTCGCCCCAGGTCTTCTCCTCGACGGGCGAGAGGAAGATGCGGTCGACGTTGAACGTCGTCTTGTTGACGACCGTGATCGTCTTCGAGGCCTTCGTCGCGCCGGTGAACGCGGCGAGGCCGATAAGGGTGGAAGCGCCGAGCGCGAGCACGGCGAGGCGGGACATGCGGATCATTGTGCGGGTCGGGTAGAGTAATGAATGGGGAACCGGAGCGGGCGCCCCGGCATCGAACTTGCCCTGGATGGCAAGTGGGCCGTCAAGAAACGGACTTTCTGTCGATCAGCAATACGAGGGTCAGACTATGCGCTCACTCAGGGAGATCAACGACATCGGTGTTCGCGCGCTCGTCGACGCGCTTGGCGCCGAGGACGCGAAGCGCTTCATGGCGCAGCTCCGTCAGTCCGAGGGCACGGCATCGGCGGCCGGCGATGTGCCCGCGGATGCTCAGGAGCTGCCGTCGCTGACCGTCGACGAATCGCACGAGACCATGCGGGACATGCACGACCCGATGCAGCAGCAGCACCTGCTGTAGCCGCACGGCGCGCTCAGCCCTTGACGGCTCCGGCGGTCATGCCCTGGATGATCTGTCGCTGGAACGCCACGAACAGGATGATCACGGGGATCGCGGAGATGCTCGCGCCGGCCATCAGGTGCCCCCAGTCGATCGACTGGTTGCCGAGGTAGAACGTGAGCCCGACGGTGAGCGTGCGCAAATCCTCCCGGTTGGTGAAGAGGAACGGGTACAGGAACGTATTCCAGTTCGTCAGGAATGTGTACACCGCGAGCACGACGATCATCGGCTTCGACAGCGGCATGATCATGCGGAAGAGGATCGCGAGGTCCCCTGCCCCGTCGATGCGCGCGGCGTCCTCGATCTCGCGCGGGAGGTTCATGATGTACTGGCGCATCAGGAAGATCCCGAACGGGGTCACGAGCGTCGGAACGATGAGCGCCCAGTACGTGTTGATCCACCCGAAGGCCACCATCATGCGATACAGCGGGATCATCACGACCTGCGGCGGGATCATCATGACCGCGATGACCGTCACCAGCCAGAAGGCCTTGCCCGGGATGTGCCGCCGAGCCAGGGCGTAGCCGACCATCGTGCAGAAGAGCACGTTGCCCGCCGTCACCGCCGCACCCACCAGCAGCGAGTTCAGGAAGTAGCGATCGAACGGGCCGGCATCGAGCACGTCGACGTAGTTCGCCAGCGAGAACGGTCCCTCGAGCAGTCGCCAGAACGACGAGAAGTCCGCCGTCTGCGTCCGCAGCGAGAGCACGAGCATGTAGATGAGCGGGAAGACCATTCCGGCGAGCACGGCGAGCAGCACCAGGTGCAGCAGGATGCGCGACGGTCGGAGGGTTCCTCTAGCGATAGAGCTCATGGCGCGTGATGTAGTCGGCAACGGCGTCGGGGACCATGTATCGGATCGAGCGGCCGGCCGCGGCGCGCGATCGTATGTCGGTGCTCGAGATCTCCAGCAGCGGCGAGTCGATGCGGTGATAGCCGACGCCCGGCAGCAGTTCCGCAGGAAGCTGCGATCCCGGCCGTGCCCACACCGCGACCGACGCCAGGCGCACGATCTGTTCGGGGTCACGCCACGTCGCGAAGTCACCCGCGTTGTCGCCGCCGATCAGCAGCGTGAAGCGCGCCGTCGGACGGACGGCCTCGAAGTGCCGAAGCGTGTCGACAGTGTAGCTGACTCCCTCGCGATCGATCTCGTGCGTCGAGATCTCGAACGCCGGGTTGCCGGCGATCGCCAGCCGCAGCATCTCCAGACGACTCTCCGGCGGCGCGATCAAACGGCCCGAGCGCTTGTGCGGCGGCACGTTCGCGGGAACGAAGAGAATGTGATCCAGCCCAAGCTCCTCGCGCGCGCGCTCGGCCAGCAGCAGGTGCCCGACGTGGATCGGATCGAACGTACCGCCGAACATGCCGATCCTCTCGACCATCGAATCGCTCGAAACGCGGATGTCGATCACCGCTGCTCCCGTGCCTCCTCCGGCCGATCGTGCCGGAGCTCCTCCTGGCGCGGCGCCAGGTCGTGCACCTCGTCGAGCGTCAGCGTCTCGAGCGCGTGATGCTCGGGATGGTAGACGAAGAGCAGGTTTCGGAAGATGTCGATCTTCTGCACGTAGCCCTTCCCCTTCGAGGTGAAGATCGTCGAGTCGAGCGGAGGGAATCGGCGCAGCCCGTCGACGTAGGTGTCGAGCTCATAGAGCAGGCAGCACTTGAGACGGCCGCAGAGTCCCGAGAGCTTCGTCGGATTGATCTGGAGCTGCTGCGACTTGGCGTGGTCGAGCGTGACGTGCTCGTAGCGTCCGAGGTGGGTCGTGCAGCAGAGCTCGCGGCCGCAGATGCCCATGCCGCCGAGGCGCTTCGCCTCGTCGCGCACGGCGATCTGGCGCAGCTCGATGCGCGTGTGAAAGATGCTCGCGAGGTCGCGGACGAGCTCGCGGAAATCGACCCGGCCGTCGGCGGTGAAGAAGAACGTCACGCGGCGGTGATCGAACTGCCACTCGGCGCCGACGAGATTCATCGGAAGGTTGAAGTGCTCGACACGGCCGCGGCAGACATCGAGAGCCTTGCGCTCGGCGTCGTGGTCGCGTGAGTGGGTCTCGAGATCCTGGGTCGTTGCCTTGCGCAGCACCGTCGAGAGCGACTCGTTGCTCAGTCGCTTCGCTCGGCGCTTCGCGTGCACGAGCGAGCCGGTCATCGAGACCGTCGCGATGTCGACGCCGCGCTCGGCCTCGACGATCACCATGTCGCGAACGCGCAACTGCACGTCCTCGTCGGGGACGACGACGAACTCGCGCCGGTAGCCCTTGAAGGTCACCTCGATGATGCGGCGCTCGTCGACGTAGTCGAAGTCGTTGGCGATCAGATCGACGATCGAGCCGACGCCGCAGCCGCCGGTCATGCACCCGTTGCCGCAATCGCCACCACTGCCGCAGTCACCACCCGATCCGCACCCGTGCGTGCACTCCGACTCGCGGCCGCGCAACGACGGCGCAACCATCTGCTCGGCGAGATTCTTCGGAGGCTCCTCCTGCAGCTGTCCGCGTTCGCCGAGCTTCGGCCGGCCGTGCGAATGACCGTGGCCGTGCTCGTGATCGTGCGCGTGATCGTACGCGTGATCGTGCGCGTGATCGTGATCGTGCGCGTGATCGTGATCGTCGATCGGCGGGATCATGCCGGCAGGACCCGCCGCCGGCGGATTGTCGTCGGGCACCGCCGCCGACGAAGGCACATCCCCCCGGGGAGTGTCGACGTGGCGACCGGACGTTCCGTCTCTATGGTTGGGCATGGATTCCTCGAGGTGGTGGGCGAACGGTGCCCACGACTGCCGGGTGAGCGGAGGGCGCTCACGATCTATGGTGGAGGCGCTTCGTGCGCGCCGAAGCGATCACGATGGGCGATAGCAGACTTCGGCGAGCCGCATCGCCAGGACGATGAACACGAGCGGTATCTGGGCATTGCTCCGTATCGCGCGGATGCTGTCTTCGACGAGCAGGATCAACTGCGGCACGGAGGCTCCGCCAAACTTACGATTGAAGCTCTGCAAGTCCTCGATCTGGTCGCGATTGACGACGAAATCCTCCGACGCCCCGACGCGCAGCGCGATCGCGTCGCGTAGCCAGAGCTGCAGCAGCGCGAGGGTCTGCTCGAGACGAGGCCGGTCGGGAGCCGCGGTCAGGCGCTCGACTTCCGCGTGCACCGCAATCGGGCTCCGCTTGAGCGCGGCGCGCAGAAACGTGATCACGTCGAAGCGCACCTGCGCGAGGTCGCCGGACATCATCTCGACGGCCCGGCTGTAGCTGCCTCCGGAGAGTTTCGCCAGCAGCGCCGCCGACGTCCGGTCGCTCTTGTGCCGCTCGACGAGCGCCTCGGCGATCTCGGACTCGTTGAGCGACTCGAAGCGCACCTCCTGGCAGCGTGAAAGAATCGTCGGCAGCAGTCGCTCGCGCGAGGAGCTCGTAAGGATCAGCACGACGCGAGAGGCGGGCTCCTCGAGGGTCTTGAGGAACGCGTTGGCGGCCTCGTTGCCCATCTGGTGCGCCTCGCTGACGATGATCACCCTCCACCCCGTCTCCGTCGCGCTCATCGAGATGTCGCGGCGGACCTCACGGACCGAGGAGATCTTGATCTGCTGCGCGCGGGGGATCGAAATGTTGTGATAGGGATCGGTTGCCTTGCGAGCGATCTGATCCTGGATCTGCGAGATCTCGGCATCGCTGAGCTTGAGCATCGGCGCGTCGCTGCGGGTATCCTCGCTCTTGCCGGATGGCAGCGCGAAGACGAAGCGGACGTTGGCGTTCTGCAGCGAGGCGGTCGATGTGCAGCCGTGACAGACGCCGCACGGTGTGGCGTCGGGACCCGGACGCTCGCAGCGCAGGTACGTCGCCACGGCGATGGCCGCCGCATCCTTGCCGACTCCCTCGATGCCCGTGAACAGCCACGCATGCGGCATGCGTCCGCCGGCGAGCGCGGTGCGGAGGGTGCGCTTGGCGCGCTCTTGTCCGATGATGGTGTCCCAGGGCATAGACGCGACAATCTAGGTCCGGGCCGCTGCACTCGCAAGCTGGCCACGTTCGATGCGCCTATCTTCGCAGCCATGAACCTCACAGCACTTCTGGACGTCGCGCTGGAGGCCGCCGGCGAGGCGGGGCGCATCACGCTCTCGCACTTCCAGACCGGCGGTCTCGCGGTCGAGACGAAGTCCGATCGATCGCCCGTGACCATCGCCGATCGCCAGGCGGAGGAGCGCATCGTCTCGATCGTCCGGCGGCACTTTCCGGCGCATTCGATTCTCGGCGAGGAATCCGGCGAGACCGTCGGCAGCGAACCGATTCAGTGGATCATCGATCCGATCGACGGCACGAAGTCGTTCATCAGCGGCGTTCCGCTGTACGGCGTGATGATCGGCGTGCTCGTCGAGGGCGAGCCCGTCGTTGGCGTCGTGCACTTCCCCGCGCTTGGCGACACGCATTGGGCGGCGCAGGGTCTGGGCGCGTACTGGAACGGTCGCCGCTCGCGTGTCAGCGAGATCGCGACACTCGAGGAGGCGCGCGTGCTCTCGACCGATTCTCGTCGGCTCGCGAACGACCCGCAGAAGTCCGCGGCGTTCACCGAGCTCGAGCGTCGCGCGAAGTTCGTCCGCACGTGGGGCGACTGCTACGGTCACATGCTCGTGGCGACCGGGCGCGCCGAGATCATGCTCGATCCGAAGATGAGCATCTGGGATTGCGCGGCGCTGCTGCCGATCGTGGTCGAATCCGGCGGCCACTTCACCGACTGGCGCGGCGAGCCGCGCATCGACGGAGGCGACGCGATATCGGTCAATGCGGCATTGCATGCCGCGGTCACGCGCATCGCCACCGGCCGGTAGGGCGCCGGAACGGCGCCCGTACGTTCTGCCATCGAAACGGCAACCGATGCTTCTTCTCGCGAATGGTGGTCATGGGGTCCTCCATGAAATGGTAGCGGGGACCCGCGGGAAACATACGATGGACGGGCGTCCAACAGGCTCGATTTCGGAGACCGAGCCGTAGCTTCAAGCGCTACGCTCATTTGCCAACGCGACCATGATCACCAGTACCAGTTTCGTCCTCGCCGTCCCTTCCCTCGACGTCTCGTGCGCATTCTATCGCGACGTCCTCGGATTCGAGGTCCGCGAGATGGACGACGATGGGTGGCGCCTGCTGGTCAATGGCGCATGCCGGATCATGGTCGGCGCGTGTCCGGATGCCATCAGTCCGCGCAACCTCGGAGACCATTCCTACTTCGGATATCTCGTTCGCGACGATGTCGACGAGTATTACGCACGCGTGGTCGCTTCCGGCGCCGAGATCGTCAAGCCTCTCCTCGACGAGCCGTGGGGTATGCGCGAGTTTGGCGTGCGGACCGTCGATGGTCATCGCATCATGGTCGGCCAGGAGATCTCCGAGGTGAACGCTGGTGGCGTTACCGTCGTCGACCTCAATTACGTGTCCCTCTATATCGATCGCTTCGACGAGGCCGTCGCGTTCTACTCTCGCGTGTTCGGTCCGCCCGCCTATGTCGAGAGCGAGCTCAGGGGCTGGAACATGGGCGCAACGTGGCTGACGGTGTTCCGCGGTGCCGACGGTCCTGGCGGCAACGCGGATCCTCGCAACATCGAGTTCGCCGTGCAGGTCGCCTCGCCGGCCGAAGTCGATCGCCTCGTCGCTCGGCTCGTCGATGCCGGCGCGCTCGTGTTCTCGGCGCCGCGCGATACGCGCATGTACGAGCCCATGCGATTCGCGTGCGTGGATGATCCGTTCGGGGTGCGGTTGGATGTGTATTGCACGTTGTCGACGGGACCAACGCCATCCGCAATGCCGTGACGGGGTTCGGGTTATCGACGCAACCACGCGTCCAGCAACGCGCGCTGGTCGTCGGTGATCGCCTCGTCGATTGTCAGCTCGTGCTGCGCCTTGCGGCCGGGCTTGATCTTCGCCTGGTACAACTGACCCTCGCTTGCGGCGGTGACCTCGATGCGGCCGCTGCGCGTGCCGCGGACCATTGCCTCGAAGTCATTTCGCGTCGCGACGCGTCGTCCGTTGACCGCGAGCACCTCGTCGTCGGCGCCGATTCCCGCCGCCTCGGCCGGGGAATCGCGCAACACCTTCGCGACCTTCACCCCCGTCTTGATCTCCTCCAGACTCAGGCCGAGCCAGCGCTCCGAATCGTGGTCAATGAACTTCCGGTCGTCGCCGAATCTCGCCGCCGCCTTCTTCGCCTTCGTCCTCCAGAGCATTCCGAGTCGTGAGGCCAGGTCCGCGACGGGCAGCTCGTCGGTCGATGCAAGCCACGCCGTCAGCGGTCCTCGCACGTCGACGCCCGTGGCATTGCTGACGATCTCCATGAACTCCTCCTCGGTCAGCCCCGTCGACGGATCGCGCCAGTAGCGCTCCATCAACGCCCGCAACGCATCGTCGAGCGAGCGCGTCCCGCCTGTTTCGGCGATGACGTGCCAGTCGAGAAGCATGAAGACGACGCCGCCCTTCAGGTAGTAGCTCGGAAACCGGTTCTCGTTGTCGGGCGTCGGCACGTAGAGCTTCACCCAGCTCAGATACGAGCTGTCCTTCAACGACATCGCCAGACGTCCCGGCGTGTCGTACAGACGGCCGAGGTGATCCACCCCGACGGCCTTCAGGTACTCGTCACGCGTGTAGAACCCGCAGCGGTAGACCATCAGATCGTCGTAGTAGCTCGTCAGTCCCTCCGCGAGCCAGAGCATCCTCGTGTAGTTCTCGGTGTTGTAGTCGAACGGTCCGAGCTCGATCGGCCTGATCCGCTTGACGTTCCAGACGTGAAAGTACTCGTGGCAGAGCAGCCCGAGCAGCCTGACCGACTTGTCCTTGTCGCCGAAGGAATACGCGTCGAAGACGTTGACCGACGACCGCGCATGCTCGAGTCCGGTGACGATGCCGGGGATCAACTGCAGAATGAAGACGTAGCGGTCGTACGGGAGCTTCTCCCACGTCGCCACCGCCGTGTCGACGATGACCCTCACCTGCTCGACCACCCAGTCGTGATCGACGTCACCGGCTCCGGTGATCGCGACCTCGTGCACTGCTCCGTGCGCCGTGAAGCTCGCGACGAAGTGATCGCCGATCTCCAGCGGCGAGTCGATAAGGATGTCGTAGTTGAGCGCGCCCAGCGTTCCCTTCTTGTTCACGGGTGACAGTGCGGTCGAGACCGTCTTCCACGGATGATCCAGGGTGACGTGATGGATCTCCTCGGTGCGTCCCTCGACGTACATCAAGCACGTCGCGGGATTGACGAAGGCGTGGAAGCGGTTGATGTGGCTCTGTCGGACCGAGCGCTCGTTACCGAAGTAGCTGTAGCTCGCGGTGATCGTTCGCGCGCCGCGCGTCTCGATGCGCACGCGGTTCTTCGCGATCCACTCGAACGGCAGTGCGGCGCCCTTCGCTCCGGTCACGCCGAAGTCGTTGAGGAAGGAGATGAAGTCGCGGACCTTGTAGGACCCGGGGATCCAGTTCGGCAGCGCGAGCACGAGCTCGTCGGCGTCGGTATCGATCTCGATGCGGACGTCGGCCAGGTGCTGCGCGGCGCGATCGAACGAAAGATGGTAGCGGATGGCGGCGGTCGTCTTGCGAAGCTGGGCGTCGGTCTGCTCGATCGTGTATGCCATGGTTCCCGGGAGATGGTCGTTCAGTGAGAGTCCCGGAAAATACGGCAATCCCCTCACCGGCGACGCGGTGGCGACCCGGACGGTGTCGGACCAGATACCCCGGCAACTCTCACTACGGATTAGTGAAACGCAAGGCTCGCCGTCAGGAAGCCCATCATATTGGTGCCCTCCGCCGTCAGCAAGCGTCCCTCGAACTCGAGATCCAACCCGTCACTGTGCGCGATCAGTACGGTTGCAGTTCCGGTCCAGTAGTAGATCAGGCCCTCCGTGACGAATGGATTCAGGAGCGCGCCGCCGCCCACGCGCACGCTGAAGTCGCGCGATGCGAGATCGGCCCCGACGTCAGCATAGGGGATGATCCAATGCAGCCCGGCCTCGATCGACGGACCGAGCCGGAAATCCTCCTCCGTCACGAAGAAGCGGTGATGCCAGTTGAGGTTGATGAGCGGTACCTCGAAGTTGCTCGCAATCGCGACACCGCCCTGGAGCCTCACGCGATTGCGTCGCGTTCCTTCGGTACTGTCCTGCGCGTTCATTGTGGTCGCCGCGAGCAGCAGCACGGTCACCATCATGATCGTCCTCATGCCGCATTGACAACTCGCAGGCCTACGACGTAACCCCTAAGTGTCTATCACGAGGCTCACGAGATCACCGGCTTGCAATCACCGATGGCGCGAGGATGCACTCCCATGCGCGATCGAGCGCCCCCGCGCGCAGGAACGCCTGGGCGAGTCGATGGAAATCGACGACACCGGCGGGCTGTCCCACCTCTCTGCTCCGCGCCAGCAGTGCCTCGAGCGCGCGCTCGGGATTGCCGACGCGCACTTCGATCTCGAAGTCGTCGCTGGTCGTCGCGGGCAGCTCGCGCTCGAGCGTCCGCCACCGCTCGGCGACGATCTCGCGATCGGGGATCGTGGCGATGCCGGCGAGACGCCCCAGGTCGTTGCCCGTGAGCACGACGCTGTTGCGCGCCTCCTCTGGCAGCGCGTCGAATCCGACACCGACGTGCGAGGGCTTCGCGAGTTCGAAGACCGCGTCGCCGCTCGCGCGGCAATACAGCGGTCCTCCCATGCGCGCGACCAGATCGAGTCGCTGCGCCGACGGGTACTTGCCGTCGAAGACGGACTCCTTGATGTGGAACATCACGACCTCGCCGATCATGAGGTTGCCCGAGGCAGGACCGCCGCCGAGATCGACGTGCTGCAGCAGACGGCACTCCATGACGAACGGAGACTCCGCGACGCCCGGCGGCGCGATCTTCTGCGACGGCAGCTTGGTGAACCCGGCCTTGACCCACTCGTCGACGCCGGCCGCAAAGTCGCTCGAGGCCAGCGAGATCTGCTCGACCATCGAATACGTGACGGCCGAGACCGTGAACTCCCCCGTCGCCTTGATGTTCAGGAATGTATGCTTCGGCGTGCCGTCACTGCCGCGATACGCCGGAGAGAACGCGATGACCGGCGGGTTCGCGCCGAAGGCGTTGAAGAAGGAGAACGGCGAGAGGTTCGGCCGCCCATCCGCGTCGAGCGAGCCGACGAAGGCGATCGGCCGCGGCGCGACGCCGCTGAGCAGGTACCGGTGTGACTCGGCGTGAGGGATCGTCGAGGGGTCGATGTGACGCATCGAATGTTCGGGTTGCGGATTTCGAGATGTGGGAATCGGAAGCGTACGTTGATGCAGTGTCCCGTCCATCAGGGCGGCCTCGCATCATGCAAAGATGCATCGTTTGACGGATGCAGCGACGCGGCCACAGATGGTGCGCGAGGCTATGGCACGGCGGATTCGACGACCGGCGCCTCGCCCGACATCGCCCTGATCCTCTCGAGCGCCTCGTCGACGGTGCCGACGAGATTCTCCTCGCCGATGCGCTCCTCGAGATGCTCCTGGTGAAACAGCGTGATTGGCTGTCGATGGATCCCCGAGATGAGCAGCGGCACGCCCTGGCGGCGACTGGTCTCGATGACGTTCTCGAGCGCATGGAGCCCGGACGCGTCGATCGTCGGAACGTCGGTAAGGTCGAGGACCCGTGCGCGCGGCCTTCCCTCCACCTGGATCATCGCCTCCTCGAACTTGTGCGCCGCGCCGAAGAACAGCGGTCCGTTGATCGAGTACACGTGGACGTCTGAAGGGATGTCGCGGCGCGGCATGCTGTCGGCGTCGGGCTCGTCGTCGCTGAGCTCGCGCGTGATGATCCCGACGTTGGTGATCGTCGCCATGCGGCGCATGAAGAGAACCACCGCCAGGAGCATCCCGATCTCGATGGCGACCGCCAGATCGACGAGCACCGTCAGCAGGAACGTGACGACCAGGACGATCATGTCGCTGCGCGCACCGCGCAACAGGAACCGGAACGACCGCCACTCGCTCATGTTGTAGGCCACGACGACGAGGATAGCTGCGAGCGTGGCCAGCGGGATCAGCGCGACCCAGCGGCCGAACGAGAGCATGATCGCAAGGAGCACGACCGCGTGCACGATGCCGGCGACGGGAGTGCGTCCGCCGTTGCGGACGTTGGTCGCGGTGCGCGCGATCGCGCCGGTCGCGGGGATGCCGCCGAAGAGCGGCGTGATGATGTTGGCGACACCCTGGGCGACGAGCTCCATGTTCGAGCGATGCCGGCCGCCGATCATGCCGTCGGCGACGACCGCGCACAGCAGCGACTCGATCGCCGCGAGCATCGCGATCGTTGCCGCCGGCACGAAGAGCTCCTTGATCGTCGCGAAGTCCAGGCTCGGAATGAACGGCGTCGGCAGCGTCGAGGGGATCTCGCCGAAACGCGAGCCGATCGTCTCGACGGGCAGGTCGAAGAGCTGCACCACGAGCGTCGCGGCCAGCAGCGCGACGAACGGCGCAGGGATCTTGCGCGAGACCCGCGGCCAAAGTAAGAGGATCGTCAGCGAGCCGATGCCGAGCGCCGCCGCCGCCGGATCGAACGTCCCGATGCTGTGCGAGTAGGCTCCCCACTTCTCGATGAAATCCGACGGCACGGTGTCCATCGCCAGACCAAACAGATCGCGAATCTGCTGCGAGAAGATGATCAGCGCGATGCCGCTGGTGAACCCGACGACGAGCGGGTGCGGGATGAACTTGATGACCGAGCCGAAGCGCGCGAAGCCCATGATGACCAGCATCACGCCGGCCATCATGGTCGCGATCGTCAATCCCGCGACTCCGTACTTCTCGACGATGCCGTAGACGATCACGACGAACGCGCCGGTCGGTCCACCGATCGAAACGCGGCTGCCACCGAGCGCGGAGATGAGGAAGCCGGCGATGACCGCGGTGACGAGTCCCTTCTCCGGCGAGACGCCGGAGG
>DATLHO010000128.1:0-15837 GCA_035539855.1 Kapaibacterium sp. (SeqCode)
TGCACAGCCGGCCTCCGTGCTGAAGGGGTTGTCGAAGGGTCAGGTCGTCGAGGGCTTTCGGGCTGAGGCCGTGTATCTCAATGATGTCGGCGATGCGATGGGGGGACGGTTCGTGCATGAGAGCACGGGCTTTACGCTCGATCTGCTTCGGATGCAGTCGGTGCCCCAGGGGTTCGTGTGGGTCAACTCGTTTCCGACGTCGGATATGGGCGAGCCTCATACGCAGGAGCACCTGCTGCTCGGCAAGGGGAACAAGGGCCGCACCGTCGCGGGTCTCGAGGACGCGATGCTCGTCGGCTCCAGTGCGTTCACCGCACAGTGGCGCACCGTGTACCACTTCAACACCCAGGCGGGCGTCGATGCGTACTTCACGGTGCTCGAGCGGCAGCTCGACGCCCTGTTGCACCCTGACTATACCGACGAGGAGATCCGTCGCGAGGTCGCCAACTTCGGCGTCGTCGAGCATGCCGACGGCACGCTCTCGCTCGAGGAGAAGGGGACGGTGTACAACGAGATGGTCAGCAGCTTCGAGCGCCCGTGGTCACGCATGTCGCGCGCGCTCGGCCACGCCGTCTACGGCGCGAACCATCCGCTGACCTACGTCTCGGGAGGACTGCCCGAGGCGATCAGACGGATGCAGCCGGAGGATATCCGACGCTTCCACGCCGCCACCCATCACCTCGCGAACATGGGGATGGTTGCCTCGCTGCCACGGAAGGTCGGCGTCGAGGATGCGCTGCGTCGCTTCGGCGCGATGCTCGATCGCGTCGAGCCCGGAGGCGGTCGCTCGATGCGTTTCACCACGCTCGAGGATCTGCCGGCGCCGGCTTCGGCTCCGGCCGGATCGATCGTCATCGCGGAGTATCCCAACCGCAATGCGACGCAGCCCGGGGTCGTGCTCATGAGCTGGCCGGCGGACCGCGCCTTCGACGTGACCGATCGAATGCTGCTGCGCCTGTTCCTGCAGAGCTTCGCGGGCGACGCGACCACCAATCTCTACAAGCGCCTCGTCGACTCGCGCACGCGCAAGCTCGACGTCGGCGCGACTTCCGTGTTCGCGTGGGTCGACAGCGATCCGGGCAACCCGATCTCCATCGGTGTCGACGACGTCGAGCCGGCGCACCTGACCGAGGCCGGCCTCGCGCGCATCCGCGCCGAAGTGCGCAGCGAGCTCGAGCACGTCGTCTCGCTGCTCGACGATTCGCCCGAGCTCAAGGAGCTCAATGCGCGCGTGCGTAGTCGCATCGTCGAGTCGCGGCGCTCGCTCGCGAAGTTCGTCAACACGCCGCCGCGCTTCGGCTATCGCGGCGTCGGCTCCGAGTGGATGGAGCATCTGCGCGATCTCGAGAAGGTCGATGGATTCGAGAAGACCGTGACGATGCGACCCGAGCTCGATCGCATCGAGGCGATGCTCTCCAGCAATCGGAACATCTGGCCGGCTCTCCTCGCGAAGTGGGGACTGACCGGTCGCGATCCCTATGTCGCGGCGGCGCGGCCGAGTCCGGAGCTGCTCGAGCGCGAGGCGTCGGATCGTCGCGCGCGCGCCGACGAGGAGGTCGCGCGCCTGCGCAAGCGGTATGGAGCGGCGAGCGATCACGACGCGATCGCCCGCTATCGGGCCGACTACGATGCGACCACCCGCGAGCTCGATTCCCTCGCGGCCGTATCGAAGACCGCGCGTCTCGTCGACTCCCCACCGATGACCCTCGACGACGAGCTCGACTACACCGCGGGCACGCTCTCGAGCGGCGCACCGCTCGTCAGCGCACGGTTCGACGACATGACGAGCGCGACCGTCGGCATCGCACTGCGGCTCGACGCGATTCCGACTGAGGATCTCTTCCTGCTCTCACTCATGCCCGAGCTGCTGACGCAGACCGGAGTGCTGATCAACGGCAAGGGACTTCCCTTCGAGGAGATGAGCGAGCGGCTGCGTCGCGAGGTGCTCGGCGTCGGCGCGTACTTCTCGACGAGCGCCGCGACCGGCCGCGCCGAGCTCGTCATGACGGCCTCGGGCAACGACCTTGCGGAGGCCGACCGCGCGATCGAGTGGATGGGTATGATGCTGAGCGATCCGTACTGGGCCGAGAAGAACCTCGGACGGCTTCGCGACGTCGTCGACCAGCGACTCGGGTCGCTGCGCAGCACGATGCAGTGGAGCGAGGAGGCGTGGGTCAACGATCCTGCGACCGCGTGGTGGCGCCAGGATCGTCCGCTGCTGCTCGCGACGGGATCGTTCCTGACGATGACGCACAACGCGCTGCGACTGAAGTGGATGCTCGCCGACCCCGGCAACGCCGCGTCCAAAGCCGCGCTGAGCACATGGCTCTCACAGCTCGCCGCGGCGACGCGCTCGGCTCCACGGCCTGCGATCGAGACGCTCCTGAAGTCGATCGAGGGTGATGGCTCGGCAGCGCCGATGCCGTCGCTGCTGTCTCTCGAGAAGGGCGCGCGGAAGCTGCCCGAGGGAGCGCATGCGATCGCTGCCGAGGTTGCCCACGATCTCGGCCGCGCGCTCGACGGCATCCCCGACAACAGCCTGCACGACGACCTGCAGTACCTCATCGGCGAGATCTCGAAGAGTCTCATGATGGATCCCCTCGAAGCGATGCGTCGACTCGACGGCGTGCGCCGCGCGCTGCTTAAGAAGAGCGGGCTGCGCGCGTGGGTGGTCGGATCGAGTGCCGCCGAAGCCAGGCTGACGCCGAAGCTCGAGATGCTCGTCGGCACGTTCGCCGACGGACCGTTCGTGCCGGCGCGTCATCCTGCCGTGCGCGCGATCGCGCAGCGTGTACGCGAGCGCAGCGGGCTGTCGAAGGATCCTCTCTACGTCGGCCTGGTCAACCCGAGCACGAGCAGCGGAGTGTTCGTCAACTCGGCGCCGGCAACGAGCTATCGGGACACCGACCGCGAGGCGCTGCTGGACTTCCTGGCATCGATGCTCTACAGCGGCGGCGCGGGCCACGGGATCTTCATGAAGACATGGGCGGCGGGTCTGGCCTACAGCAACGGCATCCGCGTCTCGCCGCGCTCCGGACGGATCGTCTATTACGCGGAGCGCGTACCGGTGCTGCCGCAGACGCTCGGCTTCGTCATCGACGAGCTCCGTAAGGCGCGGCCCGACACGGCGCTGGTCGACTACGCGATCGGGCAGGCGTTCCAGGAATCGCGCGCGGCGGCGGCGTTCGAGTCGCGCACCGAATCGATGGCGGCCGATCTGGCCGACGGCCTGACACCCGACGTCGTCCGCGCGTTCCGCACGGCGATCCTCGCGCTGCGCGACGACCCGTCGCTGGCGCGCGAGCTCGTCGATCGCATGCCATCGGTGATCGGCCGCGTGCTCCCGGGCTACGGTCCGAAGCTCGCGACCGTCGACGGCGCCGTGCAGTTCGTCATCGGACCGGAGGCGCAGATCGCGGCGCTCGAGGAGTACCTCCGAACCGTCGATGGCAAGCAGACGCAGATCGAGCGGATTTATCCGCGCGACTTCTGGATGCCGTGACGGGGTAGTTGTATTGCCGGCGTCACGGCGGCGGCGCGTGGACCGCATTGCCGGCGTCGGTACGCCGTTGCGACCGTCGCATCGCAGGCGTCATGGCGGCGTTGCGACGCCCGCATCGCCGGCGTCATGGCGGCGTCGCGGGACCGTGACGCCGTGCCCATGGCGTTGCCATGGGCTGGAAAAGGTGTGCCCTACGGGTCCGCAATCGGCGCCGCCCGTGCGTGCATCGGACACCGTACCCTGTGGGCCCGGAGGGCACACCTTCTCCAGCCCGGGGCAACGCCCCGGGCTTGGAATCGCCCCGCACCCGGCCCGCCAATCACGGACGGCAATGCCGGCACGCATCGGCAATGCGACCGCGCATCGGCACCACGACCGCGCATCGGCACCACGACCGCGTATCGGCAATGCCGGCGCGCATCGGCATTGCGGCTACACATCGGCACCGCCGCCGCGCTCTCATTTGCCGGTCCCTCGATCGGGTGGTAAGTTCGGGTTTCCATTAACCTGCACCCGCGACACCCATGGCAGAGACCGAAATCACCGACACCCTCAAGCGCACCGCCTTCTACGATATCCACGCGGCCCTCGGCGCCAAGATCGTTCCGTTCGCCGGCTATGAGATGCCCGTCTCGTACAAGGGGATCGTCGCCGAGCACACCGCCGTGCGCGAGCGCGTCGGACTCTTCGATGTCTCCCACATGGGCGAGGTCACCGTCCGCGGCGAAGGCGCGCTCGCGTTCGTCCAGAAGATCACCGTCAACGATGCCTCGGCGCTCGCCGAAGGCCAGGCGCAGTACAGCGCGATGTGCCGCCCC
Organism: Kapaibacterium sp. (SeqCode); assembly: GCA_035539855.1. Classification (GTDB taxonomy): domain Bacteria; phylum Bacteroidota; class Ignavibacteria; order OLB7; family OLB7; genus DATLHO01. Next base: position 4,321 of record DATLHO010000128.1, read on the forward strand.
GACGGCGGCATCGTCGACGACCTGCTGGTCTATCGCCGCGCCGCAAATGACTTCCTGCTGGTCATCAACGCCTCGACCGCGGCGAAGGACTTCGCGTGGATGGAGGAGAACCTCGGCGAGAACGTGACGCTCGAGAATCGCTCCGACGATTACTCGCTGCTCGCGGTGCAGGGCCCGCGCGCACTCGAGACCGTTCAGAAGCTCACCGACACGAAGCTCGACGCGATCGAGTACTACCACTTCGCCACCGGCACGATCGCCGGCGAGCAGGCGATCATCTCGCGCACCGGCTATACCGGCGAGGTCGGCTTCGAGCTCTACATCTCGAGCGACAAGGAGGTGAGCGAGCGCGTCTGGAACGCGATCATGGACGCGGGCTCCGAGTTCGGCATCGAGCCGGCCGGCCTCGGCTGTCGCGATACGCTGCGCCTGGAGATGGGCTACTGCCTCTACGGCAATGACATCGACGAGAGCACCAATCCGATCGAAGCCGGACTCGGCTGGATCACGAAGCTCGACAAGGGAGAGTTCAATGGTCGCGACGTGCTCGCGCGTGTGAAGGAGGAGAAGCCGCGCCGCCGGCTGGTCGGATTCGAGATGGGCGATCGGGCAATCCCGCGCCAGCATTACCGCATCATGGCCGACGGCCGCGAGGTCGGCGAGGTCACCAGCGGCACGTCCTCGCCGTCGCTCGGCAAGGGCATCGGCATGGGCTACGTCGAGAGCGCATTCGCCAAGGCGGGCACGCCCATCGCGATCGTCATCCGCGACAAGGAGGTGCCAGCGACCGTCGTGAAGATGCCGTTCCTGAAGAAGGGATGATTCCGGAGAAAGGGATGATCTGATCGCACAGGATCATCGAGCAACGACAACGCGCCGTGGTGGACCGTTCGGGTCCTCCACGGCGCGTCTCGTTCCCGGACGTCCCGGGCTTCCGCAGTGGTGGTGACACTACATGGTCTGAATCGAAGTCCTCATCGCTCGCTCACGCCTCGCGGTTCTTCGCGATGATCGCCCACAGGATCATCAGGAACGCGACGAGCCTGAGCGCATACAGGTGCGTCACGTCCTCCGTGTTCCCGGTCGACATGCCGAGCAGCAGCCGCTGCGCTCCGAGGATCGCGAAGGCCGCCGCGAAGTACAGAAAGAGCCGGTCGGCCGTCCGCTTCCAGAAGCGGAGGAAGAAGAGTGCCACGACGAGATTGCCGGCCATGAGGAAGCCGGAGATGAGGTCGTTGATATCGTACTGCGTTGGATGCATGGCGAGGTCGTCGTTCGATCAGGCTGATTCCCACACGAGTCCGTAAATCAGAAGCGAGATGCCGATGACCGCCGGCAGCGCGCGGATGATCGACAGGTCGACCTCGGGCATCAACCGCGTGTCGACGATCAGCAGCAGCGCGTTGAGCGCCAGGCCGATGAAGCACAGGCCGCTCCACAGCAGCAGCCGCAGGCGCGAGCGCGCGTAGCGGCGCAGCAGCAGCACTGCGCAGAGCGAGCTCGTCAGCGCACAGAGAATGTAGACGATCGTCGCCATGGTCATTCCTTGTCCTTCCTGAGTTTGAATGCGTCGGCGAAGCTCTGGATGCTGTCGTCGGGATTCGTCATGATCTCGTTGATCACCCGCAGTCGCATCATGCCGTAGACCTGCGCGAGATCGCGGACCGCTCGGTCGACGGCGTTCGAGCGCGGCGCATAGCGGTAGCGATCGGGATCGGAGCCGGTCTTCTCGATCAGCCCGCTCGTGTGCAGCTTCATCAGATGATCGGCCGCGGGCTGGGGCTGGATGTACAGCTCGGCGCTCGTGCGCTCGGCGGTCCAGTCCGACTCGCTCTCGCGCATCAGCAGCAGGAGCACTTCGAGCTGGCTGACCGATCGGATGCATCGGGCCAGCAGGTCGCGGACGTGTGTCGGGATATCGGAGGAGCTCACCGCGTGTCGACGTTCCCGCTCGGGGACGCATGCATCGATGCGTTCCGTGGCGATGGCGCCGTGTTCGTGGATGATGTCGAAGTAAGCCGGGGATCTTCGTGAACGCGCGTCGAGCAATGAGCGGTTCGTTCGGCAGCGGAGTATGTCACAAACATCGCGCCGGGGATCGCGGGCCAGGGTGCCGGTTCGCACTCTGTAATAACTTCGCGCCGGGCTTTCGGGATTGCAGGCACGGCCCCCCCTCGCGGGCGCGACCCGGCGTAGCTCCGGTTTCGTGCGACAGCGTACCATTCCACCGGGCGCGAGTCGCGCGGCGATGCTCTATCTTCCCATGTGCCTCGTCCCCGACGATATCGGCTGTGGCGTCTGGCGTCGGCGCTCTTCGTGGCGACGGCGCTCTGGGGCGTCGTCTCGCTCAACGGCACCTACAGCTGGACGCTGGGGGTGCCCGTGCGCGTCGAGCTGGCGCGTGGCGAGTCGCTCGTCGAGCCGATCCCCGAGGTGCTCGATCTGACCGTGCGCACCGACGGATGGTCGCTGATGAGCCTGTTGGTGGCGCGCCGCGTCGAGTGCGTGCTGCGCCCGCCCGGTCACGGCGGCGCCGAGCGCTCGTACTTGCTGACGCGCAACGAGCTGCTGCGGAACATCCAGACGACTGTCGGCCGCGAGCAGCTCGTGAGCATCGCACCGGACTCGATCCTTATGCGCCTCGGTCCGGTCGAGACGCGCCGCGTGCCGCTGCGCGCCGAGGCCACGATCGAGACGAAGCCGGGCTTCCAGGTGATCGGACCACTGCGCGTGATCCCCGACTCGGTGCTGCTCAGCGGCTCCTCGCGCGTGCTGCCGATGATCGATGCGTGGGAGACCGAGCACGTGCGCCTGACCGATGTGTATCAGCCGATCAATCGTCGTGTCACCGTCAGCGACTCGATGCCCGGCGTGGTGCGTCCCGCGCTGCGAACCGTCCGACTGGTCGCCGACGTGCAGGAGATCGCCGAGCGATCCTTCCCGGACATCCCCGTGCTCAATCGCTCGACGATCCGCGACACCAGCGTCCGCCTCGTGCTGCAGCCGCCGCGGATCACCGTGATGGTACGCGGAGGCGCGCGCGATCTCAGCCGGTTGTCGCCGACGGAGATCCGAGCCTACGTCGAGATCCTCGAGGGCGTCGACACGATCGGTGTCGCGCAGCCGCGCGTCACGACGCCGCACGGCAGCCATTTCTCGGTCGTCGCGTATTCGCCGAAGCAGGTGAGATATCTGTGGCGGAGACAGTAGCGGAACGATCGCAGGGTCTATCACGCGAGCGGGCGCTGATCGAGCGCGGATCGAGATCCGCACCGCTCAGCGCCCGCTCGCGTCAATTCGTGGCCGTCAGTACTTCGGCACCGAGGGATCCACCCGGTCCGACCAGGCGGTGATGCCGCCTTCGAGGTTCTCGAGGTTGTCGTACCCCTGCTGCTGCAGAAAGTCGATAGCGCGGGCCGAGCGCACGCCCGCCTTGCAGTGGACGATCACGCGCCCCTCGCGCGGAATCTCGTCATAACGAGCCTGCAGCTCGCTCAACGGGACGAGCGTCCCACCGAGGTTCGCAACCTCGTACTCGTTCGGCTCCCGCACGTCGATGAGCGTGTGCGCCTCGCCCGCCTCGCGCAGCTTCGCAAGCTCCTCGACAGTGATCTCTCGAATCGCCATGGTCTCCGTTCCTCGTGGTTGTTGGTCGTTGCCGGTATGGACAGTGTGGGCGCCGTCGTTCGAGGGCAGTCCGCAGAACGCCTCGTAGTCGATCGGCTCGGTAATGGTCGGGTGCGTCCCGCAGACGGGACAGTTCGGATCCTTCGGCACCTTGAGCTCGCGGAAGCGCATCGCGAGCGCGTCGTAGAGCATCAGCCGTCCGATCAGCGGCTCGCCGATGCCGGTGAGGACCTTGATTGCCTCGGTCGCCTGCAGCGTCCCGATGACGCCGGGGAGAATTCCGAGGACGCCTCCCTCGGCACAGCTCGGCACCATGCCGGGCGGCGGCGGCTCGGGAAACAGGCAGCGATAGCACGGGCCGCGCTCGCTCCAGAAGACCGAGACCTGCCCCTCGAACCGGAAGATCGAACCGTAGATGTTCGGCAGCCCGAGAAAGACCGCCACGTCGTTGCTGAGATACCGAGTCGGGAAGTTGTCGGTGCCGTCGATGATCAGGTCGTGCCCGGCGGCGATCGTCATCGCGTTGGCGCTCGTGAAGTTCTCGCGAACGGTCTCGAGCTTGACGTGCGGGTTGATGTCGGCCAGGCGCTCGCGCGCCGAGTCGATCTTCGGACGGCCGAGCGCGGCGGTGCCGTGGAGCACCTGGCGCTGGAGGTTCGATTCGTCGACGACGTCGGAGTCGACCAGCGTGATACGGCCGACGCCCGCGGCGGCCAGATACAGCGCCACGGGCGAGCCGAGCCCTCCGGCGCCGATCAGCAGCACGCTGGTGCTCTTCAGGCGGCGCTGGCCCTCCATGCCGATCTCCGGCAGGAGCAGGTGTCGGCTGTAGCGCCGAATCTCGTCGTTGGAGAGGGTTTGAGCGTCCACGGCGCGGATGTAAACGATTGCGATAAGGCCTTCGGAAGGCTCCTGAATCCTCGAAAGTACGGCTCTTTTCCGTACCTTTGCTTGTTTCGTCCCAAACCAGTCATCCCTTCGATGACCGAGGCGGGGGACCGCGCCCAGAGACCGTTTCCGAGGAACGCCCTAATGAGTGATGCAACCCTTGCCGCCGGCTACGATACGTCGCTGAACGACGAGCAGATCGCGATCCGCGATCTGGCGCGCGACTTCGCCGAGCGCGAGATCCGTCCCGTCGTCATGCAGTACGACGAGTCGCAGGAGTTCCCGGCGGAGATCTTTCGCGCGATGGCGGAGCTCGGATTCCTCGGCATCATGGTCTCCCCGGAGTACGGCGGCGTCGGCCTCGGCGCGACCGAGGCATCGATCATCATCGAGGAGATCTCGCGCGTCGATCCGTCGATCGGCCTCGGCGTCGCCGCGCACAACGGCCTGTGCTCCGGCCATATCAACCGTTTCGCCTCCGACGAGCTCAAGGCCGCGTACCTGCCCCGTCTGGCCAGCGGCGAGACGATGGGCGCATGGGGCCTGACAGAGCCGGGCAGCGGCAGCGACGCCAGCGGCATGCAGACGGTCGCGCGCCGCGATGGAAGCGATTGGATCATCAACGGGTCCAAGAACTTCATCACCCACGGCACCGTCGGCGACATCGCGGTGATCATGGCGGTCACCGACCGCGAGAAGCGGGCCAACGGCGTCACGGCGTTCGTGGTCGACAAGTCGATGCCGGGCTTCTCGGCGTCGAAGAAGGAGAACAAGCTCGGCATGCGCTGCTCGGACACGTCGAGCCTCGTGCTCGAGGACGTCCGGGTGCCGGCGACGAACATGATCGGCGGCGAAGGCGAGGGATTTCGCCAGGCGCTGATGATTCTCGACGGCGGACGGATCTCGATCGCGGCGCTGTCGGTCGGGCTCGCCCAGGGCGCGCTCGAGGCGGCGCTGAAGTATTCCCAGGAGCGCAAGCAGTTCGGCAAGAACATCGCCGACTTCCAGGGAATCCAGTTCAAGCTCGCCGACATGGCGACCGAGGTGCTCGCCGCCCGCCTGATGACCTATCGCTCGGCGTTCCTGCGCGACAGCGGTCGTGAATACGCGGTCGAGGCATCGATGGCGAAGTATTTCGCGAGCGAGGTCGCGGTTCGCTGCGCCAACGAAGGCGTGCAGATCCACGGCGGATATGGGTACATCAAGGAGTATCCCGCCGAGAAATACTACCGTGACGCGAAGCTCCTGACGATCGGTGAGGGGACCTCGGAGATCCAGAAGATCGTCATCAGCCGGTCGCTTCTGAAGTAGGGGTACGTCGTTTGTTGCTGGCCTAAGGGCACCGAGTGTCCAGGAATGCGTGTTGTAGCTACGGGAATAACACCTTCAGGACGTGTCAATGCCACGAGTCAACGGCAAGAATCTCGAACCTATGGAATTAGGCCTGCAGATAGAGGAGTTGTTCCGGCGCGACAAGAACAAGCTCATCGGATTCATCCGCGAGCGTGTGCGCTCGAAGGAGGAGGCGGAGGACATCCTTCAGGATGTCTTCGCCAACGTCCTGTCGGCCGCGCGCGAGGTCACCGAGCCGATCGAGAACCTCGGCGCGTGGGTGTTTACCGCCGTGCGCAATCGCATCATCGACTTCTACCGCAAGAAGCGGCCGCAGTCGTTCACCGACACGATCTACAGCGACGACGAGGGCGATGTCGCCTCGTTCGAGAGCTTCCTCAGCGATGTCTCGCTGAGCCCCGAGCGCAGCCTCTCGAGCCGTCAGATCCGCGAGTCGCTCATGCGCGCGCTCGACGAGCTGCCGGTCGAGCAGAAGTATGCGTTCGTCAAGAACGAGTTCGAAGGCGTCAGCTTCCGCGAGATGGCCGAGGAGACCGGTGAGAACATCAACACCCTCCTCGCCCGCAAGCGCTACGCCGTGCTGTACCTTCGCAAGCGCCTGAAGGAGCTCTACGACAACATCGGCGCGTAGACGGTTCTCGTACCGGAATTCGACATCGTGGCAATCGGGGAGTGCTCGCCAGCGTGGCGGGCATTTTTCGTCTGTGCCCTCCTCACTCCAGACCCCGCTCCTCCATGTCGTCCTCGTCGAGTCCGATCATGTGGCCGAGCTCGTGGAAGAGCGTCACGCGGATCTCCTCGACGAGCTCGTCGTGCTCGGGGAAGTCCTCGACGAGCGGCCCGCGGAACAGGTAGATGCGATCGGGCAGCAAGAAGGTGTTGTCGGTCGGACCGCGCTGGCCGACGGGAACGCCGTCGTAGTAGCCGTACGGCGTGTCGTCGCGATCGTCGATCCCCATGCGCTCCATCAGCTCCGGGTCGGCCCACTCCTGGATGATGATCGAGCACTCCTGGAGCAGCTCCTGAAGCTCCTCCGGAAGGTCCGCTATCGCCTGCTCCACGATCTTCTCGAACGGCTTCATTGCGCTCATCGCCTCCCCGCGAACATCGGACCCATCGCCGTGGTGATCGCGCTCGTGACGGCCGTGTCGCCGCCGGGATACAGGGCGATGACGAGCTCCGTCCGATACCACTGCACCGGACCGGACCACGCGGGCTCGCCGGCGACGCTGCCGTCGGGAGCGATCTTCGCCGCGGCCTCGTCGGCCTCGCCCTTCGAGTCGAACTCGTAGAGCTCGACCTCGGCGCCGTTGACGACGAGGGCGCGCCCCTTCACATCGAAGAACGGCCTGCTCGTCGCGGTGCCGACCTCCACCGGAATGCCCATCGCCTTCATCGCGTTGTACACGCCGAACGTCGGCGTGCCGGGCTCGACCTCGTCGGCGAGGTCGATCACCCGACGATCATCGGGCTCGTCGCGGCCGCAGGATGAGAGCACTACGAGGAGCGGGAGGAGAAGCAGGAGTTGACGCATGTGCATCAGGCTTATGTACGATGAATGGACGTTGTCCCACAAACGACCGCGTGACCGTCATCTTCACGGAGCGAAGCGGAGTGGAGATCCGTCCTCCGCGGTAGCGGTTCCGTCCGGCACGGCTACCGCCGAAGACCGATCCCCGACTCGCTTCGCTCGTCAAGGATGACGTTCGAGTCCTCGTGTGGGATGATCGTCGTGCTCGCAATCACCCCGTGCTCTGCCACACGCTCTTGACATTCACGAACTCTCGGATCCCGAACGCCGCGAGCTCGCGGCCGACGCCGCTTGCCTTGATGCCGCCGAAGGGCAGGCGCGGGTCGGATTTGACCATGCCGTTGATGAACACCGAGCCGGCTTCGATCTCGCGCGCGAAGCGCTCGCGCTCGCCCGGATCGTTCGTCCACGCCGAGGCGCCGAGACCGAAGCGGCTCCAGTTCGCGAGCGCGATCGCCTCGTCGATGTCCTCGGCGATCACGAGCGCGGCGACCGGTCCGAAGGTCTCCTCGTCGAACGCCGGCATCCCCGGCTTCACGTCGGCCAGCAGCGTCGGGCGATAGAAGTAGCCGCGCCCGTCGACCTTCGCGCCGCCGGTCGCGACGCGGGCGCCGGCGGCGACCGAGCGCTCGACCTGATCGTGCAGCTCGTCGACGAACTCGGGTCGCGCGAGCGGACCGATGGCGATCGCGCGGTCGCGAGGGTCACCGACGGACATCGACTCGAGCGCCGCGACGAAGCGACGCTCGAACTCTTCGGCCACCTGGTGATGCACGATGAAGCGCTTCGCAGCGATGCAGCTCTGGCCGTTGTTGATCGTGCGTGCAGTGACCGCGGTCGCCGCAGCGCGCTCGATGTCGGCGCTCGGCATCACGATGAACGGATCGCTGCCGCCGAGCTCGAGCACGACCTTCTTGATCGCGCGTCCGGCCGCGGCTCCGACGCTGCGTCCGGCGGCCTCGCTGCCGGTCAGCGTCACCGCGCGCACACGCTCGTCGGCGATGATCTCGTCGATCGCGCCGGAGCCGACGAGCAGCGTCTGGAACGCGCCGTCGGGAAAGCCCGCGTCGCGGAAGACCGCCTCGATCGCGAGAGCGGAGCCGGGGACGTTCGAGGCGTGCTTCAACAGTCCCACGTTGCCGGCCATCAGCGCCGGCGCGGCGAAGCGGAAGACCTGCCAGAACGGAAAGTTCCATGGCATGATTGCAAGCACCGGACCGAGCGGCTGGTAGCTGATCCAGCTCCGGCTGGCATCAGTCTCGACGGGCTCGTCGGCGAGGAAGCGCTCGGCGTTGTCGGCGTAGTACTCGCAGACCCACGCGCACTTCTCGACCTCGGCCTCGGCCGAGGCGATCGTCTTGCCCATCTCGGCCGTCATCAATTCGCCGTAGCGGCCGGCGCGCTCGCGCAGGATCGCTGCGGCGCGACGCATGCGCGCCGAGCGCTCGGCGAAACCGGTACGGCTCCACTCGCGGAACGACGACTCTGCGCGTGCCAGCCGCTCCTCGATCGCGTCGGCGTCGTGCTCGTGATACTCGGCGATGACTTCTTCGGTGGCGGGGTTGATCGAGCGCATGATGGTTGTTTCCGGTGAATTTACGATCGGGCGCCCGAACTGCGGATCGCGGTGTGCGGATTGCGGAGGGATGCGTGCCGGTGCAACCAATCCGGAATCGGACTGTCGATGATCTCACTACCCACTTCGTTTGTGAGGAACGAGCCAATGAAGATGCTGATCCTGCCGCTCGCCGCTGCGCTCGCGGTGCTGGCCGTCGGATGCTCCGACGCCGACGACGTGCGCAGCGTGAGCGCGACCGGCCACGACGCCGACAGCGCGGCGGTCGAGGCGATTGCCGGAGACAAGAGCAAGGTGGCGCTCGTGCTTCGTCGCGCGCACGCTCGCGGCACGTTCGACGACGCCCTCGCCGAGGCGATGAAGGACTCGGCGATGGCCGGCGAGATCGCCGCGATGATTCACGCCGATCCGCGCTTCGCGACGGCGGCGACCGAGAGCGCGACGACGGCCGCGCGCGCCGCCGCGTCGACGACGAAGCGCGCGCCGGTGCGCAGCACGCGATCGACGACGACGACGACCGCATCGAAGGGCGACGCGCTCGATCGCACCGAGGCCGAGGCCAAGCGCGTCAACGAGCGACTCGAGCAGGCCGCCCGCGTCAAGCGCGAGGCCGAGCAGGCCAAGCGCACCGTCGACGACATCTTCGGACGCAAGTAGGCGCCAATGGGAAGGGCCCGACAGCGACGCACCGTGAACGGTGTGTCATTGTCGGGCCCCAGGTGCTACGGGTGCGCTGTGCGTTACGCCGCGGCTGCGCTCGAATCCTCAACGGCGCCGTTGGACTGCCAGAACGGATGCTTCGGGTTGAAGCAGTCGAAGCACGAGACGTAGAGGTCGGCGCCAAGGCGTCCCATCTTCGCAAGCGTGTCGGGACGGAAGCGGATGTTCATCAGGCCCGTGAACGAGCTCAGCGTGTAGTAGAAGTAGATCCGCTCGACACCGGCGCCACGAAGCTTCTCGAGGTGCGGCTCGATCGAATCGACGAGGCAGACGAGCTGATGATCGCGGCACTCGGTGATGTCGTCGTGCGAGGCCGCTTCGTAGGCCCAGAGACCGTCGTTATGCAGGCCATGCCCGTTGCCGTTGCGTCGCGGCTCGCCGCTGCGGGCTGCCTCCACCGGCTCGAGGCCGAGGATCGACGTGATCCGAGACGGATCGAGGTCCTTGCCGAGAAGGTTCACCTCGACGCTGTAATCATTCTGCATTGGGCCAGTGGCGTCCACCATGCTGCACCGTGTCGTTTGTAGGATGTAGTAGAGGATGTTCGTTCCGTACGTTCGGGGAAGGTCGTTGTCTGCGCGTGCCGTTGCCGGCGGATGGAGCCATCACGGAACTCTCGTCGTGGGCTAATGGACGCACAACGCGCTCGGCAAATTGGAGCCCCCCGGAAATTGGCTGGCGATCCCTTCGAAATCAGACCGGAGCCTCGCTTTCCGCAGGCGCCTCCGCCTCCTCGACAACGGCCGGTCGCCGCACCCGCGCCGCGGCCAGCAGCATCACCAGTCCGATCGCGACCACCGCGAACTCCCGTCCCCGCTTGAAGAGCACCAGCGCTGCCGACGTCTGCACAGGAGCCGCCACGCCGTGCGCGGTCATCAGTCCGGTGATCGCCCAGTCCTGTCCGCCGATGCCGATCGGCACGACGAAGAGGATCATGCGCACGATCGAGCTGACGGCGTCGATCGCGTAGACGTCGGCGAAGCCGAGCTCGACACCGATCCACCGCAGAATCACGTAGGCCTCGATCGCGTTGAACGACCAGGCGATGAAGCCGCATGCAAGCGCGAGCGCGAGTCGTCCCGCGCCGTTGCGCGTGGCGTCGCCGACGAGCTCCTCGACGCGCTGCAGCTCCGCGACCAGCGTGTTCCATCGGCCGTGCCAGCGACCCTGCCGCCGCGATGGCAGCAGCCAGCGTGCCATCGGGCGCACCCACACCATCGCCGCGAGCATTGCCAGCAGCACGACGAACAGTCCGAGCGCGATTGCGAGCGCGAGCGTCGCGACGTCGGCCGTGCCGAAGACGCTGTCGGAGGCGCGATTGACGAGCGAATAGGAGAGCGCGATGCCGACGACGACGTAGCCGATGTGCCCGCAGATGATCGCGAACTTCGACAGCAGGAACGACGTCGCGGCCTCGGCGCGGGTCATGCCCGCGGACTCGACCAGCAGCGCGACCTTCATCGGCTCGCCGATCATCGCTCCGCCCGGCAGGATGTTCGTCACCGCCTCGCACCGCAATCGCAGCGACGTCAGCGCGAGGAACGACGGCCGCTTCGGTCCGCACGTCAGCCACCAGCTCAGCGTGTCGAACGTGTAGTTGATCACCGCGAGCACTGCGATCGTCGCGACGAGCACGAGGACGGACGAGGGAGCGAACGCGTCGATGGCTGCCCAGTCGATCTCACGCACGAGCGAGATGAACAGGCCGAGGCCCACGAGTGCGAGAGCACCCTGGAGAATGCGGCCTGCGGAGGAACGGCTCATGGAAGGCTGATCGAAGAATCGGTTCGGAAGCTCGACGAAAGGAACGAAAGCAGAGTCA
>DATLHO010000129.1:0-32176 GCA_035539855.1 Kapaibacterium sp. (SeqCode)
GCGATGGTGATCCGACGTTGCGCGCTTCGCGTGCTCCGAGCCCTGCTTCCGCTCCTGCTGCTGCCCGCGGTCGTCTCCGCCCAGCCCCGTCCGCCGGGGGCCGCGGCCGTCGACCGGGAGCTCGAGCGCCTCGTCGTCGAGTATGATGATGGCGACGGCGATCTCTCGCTTGATGACCTCTTCTGGCTGCACGAGCATCCGCTCGACCTGCGGACGGTCTCGTCGGACGACCTAGCTGCGCTGCCATCGCTTGATCGTCAGGCGGCCATCGCGATCGTCGACGTCGTGCGCCGGCTCCAGCCGCGCGATCTGCGTACGCTCGCGTCGATGCTCGCGTTGTCGCGCTCTCAACTCCTTGCGCTGCGCGCGTTCACGACGCTCGCGGTCGACACGAGCGCGCGCACGACCCGCGGAAGCGTGCGGGTGCGGGTCGAGCGCGAGCTGGTCGAGCGGCGCGGGCATGCCGAGCACCTGCGTCGCATCGTCGAGACCGACGCGGGGCAACTCGACACGATCGACGTGGGGTCGGTCTACCGCGGCCGTCCCGAGGCGCTGCTCGTTCAGATGGCGCTGACGCGGGGACCGGTCGCACTGTTCGCGACCGTCGCGAGCGATCGCGGCGAGCCGCTCGTTGCGCGTGATACGAGCGCACTCGCCTACGAACGGCTGGAGCGTGTGAGCGCTCGCGACACGACCGACGTCGACGCCTCCGCGCCCGACGTGCGGACACGGCTGACCGCGCTGGCAAGCGCAAGTCTCATGTGGGAGCGGCCGTGGCTGACGGTGATCGCCGGGGATTTCACCGCAGAGCTTGGACAGGGCCTCGTTCTGGCCGACGCACGGCGTCGCTCCTCGATCGCCTCCGGCGCGTCGTCCGCCTACGTCGCCGCGCGACGGCTGGCGCCGTATCGTTCGAGCGACGAGACGGCCTTCCTGCGCGGACTCGCCGTCGAAGGCTCGCTCGAGCGCCCCATGCCCTTCCGGCTCCGCGGGCTCGGGCTCGTCTCGTGGCGCTGGCTCGACGCCACCCTCGACTCGGTCACGCTCGACGACGGCCGGCGCGTGCCGCTCGTCGGCTCGATCCGACGCGACGGGTATCGCCGCACGATGAGCGAGATCCGGCGCAGCAGCAATGCGCTCGAGCGCGTGGCGGCCGCAAACGTCGCGCTCGACGCGGAGCGATGGGCCGTCGGACTCTCGGCCGTCGGCTCGGATCTGCGCGCCGAGGGCGGAGTTCCTCAGCCAGGGCCAACGGTGTGGTCACTCGACGGACGATGGAGCACGCGCACCACGACACTGTACGCGGAGTGCGCGCTCTCACCCGGACCGCCCGCGATCGTCGCGGGCATGATCGCTCGCGCCGGCGCGAGGACAATCGCGCTCGCAGGACGCCTGATCCCGGTCGGCGCGCGCATGGCGCACGGGCGCGCCTTTCCGCAGTCGGGCGCGCCCTCGGCCGAGCGCGGCGTGTTCGCGTCGCTCGAGCTTCCGATCGTCGACGGATTGCGCGCGAGCATCGGGCTCGACTGGTTCCATCGCCCCGAGCCGAGCTCGACCGTTCCGCTTCCGCACTCCGAGAGCCAGCAGCGTCTGCGCCTCGAGTGGCGGCCAGCGGCGGATCTGCGCATAGAGGGCAGGCTCGATTGCGCACGCGAGCAGCGCAGTCGATGGCTCGTCGACGACGTGGGGCGCACGCATCGCGGCGTCGTCGACGCCGATCGCACGCGGTTCGCAATTGTGCTGACTCGCGAGACGCGCGATCACCTCACCGTTCGACTGCGCCTGGACTGGCGCCGATCGCTGGAGGCATCGGAGCCACCGGTCGACGGCTGGCTCTCCGCCGTCGACGCGCGGCTGCGGGCGTCGGCGACCCTCGAGGTGCTCGGAGGAATCGCGATCTTCGACGCCGAAGCGGCCGACGTCGCGATGTTCATCGCCGAGGCTGACCTGCAGGCGCGTATCCGAAGCGTGCGACTGGGCGGCTCGGGCCGACGAGTGTTCGCCGCGCTGCGGTGGGAGCCGGTCGAGGGACTCCGCGTCTCAGCGTCGCTGGGCTCGACCCTGCAAACCGACCGCCGCTCGCTCGGCGACGGGCTCGACGCGATCGACGGACCCGGAACGGGCTCCGCTTCCTTACAGATCGACTGGCGCATCGGTTAAACATGGGCCCGGCCACGCGGTCGATGATGAGACGGCTACAGGATTGTCCCCCCAATGCACGTCTCTCCTGTTCGGGTGACGACGCGATGCGTCACAGGACTCCGTGTGGCGAGAAAAACGACGAGGTCGAACTCTATGATGGCAGTACTGGCACTTCTGGGCGCGATGTCCGCGGCGATCGCCTCGGGCGCGAACGCCGGCGCGGTCGCGACGCAGGCGGATGTGAACGACATCGTTCGCAGGACCAAGGCGCTCTACGACGCGACGACGAGCGCCGAAGTGAGCTTCGAACAGTCCGGCGCGCAGGGAACGAGCAGCGGCACGCTGCAGTTCACGTCGGGCAACCGGTACCGCCTCGAGTTTCCGAAGCAGACGATCGTCAGCAACGGCACGACGGTCTGGACCTATACCCCGCAGCGGCGGCAGGTGATCGTCTCGAAGGCCGGCGCGCGTCGCGGCGGACTGACCCCGAGCGAGATCCTCACGAGTTTCCCGGGCAGCTATCGGCCGACGATCGTGGGCGAGCGAACGATCGACCGGCGCGCGGTCTGGGTCGTCCGATGCGATGCCGGCGCCGAGAAGATCGGTGACGTCACCCGCGCCACGCTCTACATCGACAAGGCGACGTACCGCTTTTCGCGCATCGAGCTCGTGAGCCCTTCGATGGGCTCGGTCACGCTCAACGTCACCAGGGCCCGCTACAACGTGACGATCCCGGCGACCCGGTTCGAATTCACGCCGCCGGCCGGTACCCGCGTCATCAAGCTGTAGACGCGGGCTCCGGTGACCCGGGTGTTTCGTATGTTCTCGATTCTTCCATGAAGGAATCGTCCAATCCCAGTCGCCGATTCGCCGCGTGAGCTCCCACACACCACTGACCGTCCTGCGCACGCGCGCGCACCTGATGCTGCGGCGACTGCAGTGGCTCTGGCGCAACACGGTCACGATCGGCTTCCGCGCCGACGAGGATCACGTCTTTCTGCTTGCCGCGGGGATCGCGTTCAACATCATCATCGCGATGATCCCGACGCTGCTGATCCTCCTGTTCGTCCTCGGCTACGTCTTCGACTCCGAGAGGATCCTCCAGCAGATCAACGAGTACATCCGCAACTTCGTCGTCGCCGAAGGCTACCGCGACGACCTGATCGTCACGCTGCGCGCGCAGATCGAATCCCTCGTCGCCAATCGCGGTCTGGCCGGACTCATCGGTATCGTCGGTCTGCTCTGGACGGGCTCCGCCCTCGCCACCTCCATCCGCGTCTCGATCAACAAGGTGCTGCGCTGCCGCGAGGTGCGCAGCTATCTCATCTACAAGCTCTTCGACATCTCGACGATCGCCGTCATCGGCCTTCTCGTGTTCGTCTCGATCGTCATGGGCACGCTCTACCAGATCGTCGTCTCGCGAAGCTCGTGGCTGGTGACGTCGCTCGACCTGCCCGGCGTCGAAGGCTTCCTGCCCGAGCTCGTCGCGGTCGTTGTCTCGTTCGTGCTCTTCCTGGTGATCTTCCGCTACATGCCCTACCAGAAGCAGGAGCGGCACATCATCTGGATCGGCGCGATCTCGAGCACCGTGCTCTGGGAGCTCGCCCGGCTCGTCTTCCGCTTCTACCTCGGCGAGTTCACCACTTTCAGCCGGATCTACGGCGCGTACGCGTTCTTCGCCTCGGCGATCTTCTGGCTCTATTACAGCGCTCTCGTCTTCCTGCTCGGCGCCGAAGTGGCGTACCACGTGAAGCAGAGCCGCTGGAACGCGCGCCGGCTCTTCAACAGGATCGCGACGTCGAAGGTGGTGGAGTCGGATGGGGCGGCGATTCGGGTTACCGCGGAGGTTGGGGAGGGCTGAGCGGATAGGGGAACGAGGGACGAAGGGACGAAGGGGCGTGAGTAGGTGGCCGAGGGAGTAGGATTATTGGGGCTGGGGGGCGTGGGGCCTGCAGGGCGTGACAGTTATATGCGAAGGGCGCCCCGGTTGGCTGGGGCGCCCGTCGTTCGTTTGCGCGTCGGTGGACGGGCTTCGATTACTCTGACGAGGTCGCGGGGCCCGCGGGCGGGGCCTCGGCGGCGGCTGGAGCTTCGGCCGGAGCGGTCGGCGCCTGTTTGCGGACGACCCGTCGCGCCGCCTTGGCCGCGCGACGCTTGTTGTAGTCGATCGACGGTGCGAGTCGCGCCTCGGCGCGGATGACGCCGCGTGCACGGAGCGTGTCCTCGGCCGTCTTGTAGCGGTTGCGATCAGGCAGCGCGCCGCGGACGCCCGCCGGCACCTGCGAGATCGGGATCAGCGCCTCCTCGACCGCCATCGGGTCGGCCGGGAGCGAGACGATGCCGTCGCGGTTGGAGGCGAGCTCGAGCCACGGTCCACCCTTCTTGCGCGTGAAGTCGAACATGTCGATGATCACCACAGGCGTTCCCGTGAACGGAATCGCGTTGCCGCTCTCGTCGTGCTTCGAGCCCTCGCCCCACGCGAAGAGCCACTCCGCGTCCTCCATGAACTGGCGCACGCACGAATGCGAGACCGGACGGCCCGGCATGTCGAACTGGTGGAAGGCGTTGCCGGCGTACTTGTGGAAGTTCCAGGTGTAGGGAAGTTTCCAGTTGTCGTTGAGCGACGAGATGCGCAGCCGCTCCTTCCAGTTGAACGCGTAGCGGCCCGGGAACGTCGCCTTCGACTCGGTGCCGGTGTTCGCCGCGGCGAAGCGGACGAGCTGACCGTATTCGTAGCAGGCATACGACTGCAGCGCGTTGGTCACCATCACGAGCTTGGGGATCGATGCCGCGCCGGGATACTGCTGCGGGAACACGGAGTACGCACGGAGGTCGTCGACGACCGTGTCGGGCACCACGATCGTGTCGCCGACGCGGATGTATCCGAGCTCCTTGCGGTTGAGCGTCGTCAGAGCGCGCCAGGCGCTGCGGGTCGAGTCCTTCTTGCCATACCGCCTGCGGATCGAGTCGAGGACCGAGCGATCGGCAATGTGCAGCCGGCTGTAGCGGATCTCGGGGAACTCCGCCCGTCGCGCCATCGCGGCGGCGCGCGCCGAGTCGTCGATCGCCTGCGTGGCGACTCGCTGCGAATCGACCACGGCGGCCGGACCGCCGGTCGATCCGTCGCTGGTGGCGACCGCGCGCGGCGCGCCTTCGCCGGCGGACCCGGACGCAGGCTCGCGCGGCACGTCGGAGCCGGTGTAGCCGCAGGCCGTGATCACGAAGGCCGGAAGCAGTGGAAGAAGTCGGGTGATGCTACGACGGAGTAGGAATCTGGTCATCGTCAACGAATCGGTGCGGCGTGCGTGAGCACGGGTAGATGTGTGGGACTGGACGAAGATACATCCTCAGCGAGGCGGTTGCCACCCCCGGACGACCCCCGTTGAGAGCCACCAAACACCGTGCCTTTCGTCGGGCGCTAAAGCGTGACCCCGGAGCGCAGCTTCTCGGCGCGGTCGGCGAGCTTCAGGGCGGTGATCACCGGCTCGAGCCCTCCTTCGAGGACCTCCGTCAGCGAGTAGTTCTTCGACTCGCCCTCGAGCCGATGGTCGGTCAGGCGGTTCTGCGGGAAGTTGTACGTGCGGATCTTGTCGGAGCGATCGCCGGTGCCAACCATCTCCTTGCGCTGCGCGGCGTACTCGCTGTCGCGCTTCTGCCGCTCGACCTCGTAGATCTTCGCCTTGAGCATCTTCATGGCCCGCTCGCGGTTCTGAAGCTGCGAGCGCTCCTGCTGGCAGGCGACGACCGTTCCGGTCGGGATGTGCGTCAGTCGCACGGCCGTCTCGACCTTGTTGACGTTCTGGCCGCCCTTGCCGCCGGAGCGAAAGGTGTCGAGCTGGATGTCGGCGGGATTGATGTCGATCTCCACATCCTCCACCTCGGGCAGAATCGCCACGGTCGCGGCCGACGTGTGAATGCGGCCCTGCTGCTCGGTCGCCGGCACGCGCTGCACGCGGTGGACGCCGGACTCCCACTTCATCGCCCCGAACGCTCCCTCGCCCGAAAGCTGCAGGACGACCTCCTTGAATCCGCCCAGGTCGGACTCCGAGAAATCGAGCATCTCCAGACGCCAGCCGTTGCGCTCGGCGTAGCGCTGGTACATCCGGTAGAGGTCGCCGGCGAAGAGCGCGGCCTCCTCCCCGCCGGTACCGGCGCGGATCTCGACGATGCAGTTCTTGGAATCGTCCGGATCCGGCGGGATCAACAGCACGCGGATCTCCTCCTCCATCGACTCGCGACGCTCGCGCAGCTCGGCGAACTCCACCTCGGCCAGCTCGCGCAGCTCGGGATCGCCGGCGGCCCGCATGAGCTCGTCGGCGCCTTCGAGATCGCTCAGCAGCTTCTCGTACTGCCGTCCGATTTCGACGATGGGCGCGAGCTGGCGCTGCTCGCGCATCGCGTCGCGGTAGGCCTTGCGGTCGCCCACGATGGTCGGATCGCCGAGCGAGCGCTCGACCTCTTCGTAGCGGGACTGGATCTGTCGGATCTTCTCGAGCATGGGTCGTTCACTGTACTTCCTTTCGACTGCCGGACGGCCGGCTCCCAGGGGAGACGGGCGACGGCATTGCGACGTGTCCGCCCGGCGGGCGACCATACGGCGCACAAGGACCCGGAAGTTAACCATCGATCGGCAACCGCCGGCGCCCGGTGGGGACTGGACCGGAAATTGCGTTCGAGCCTTACATGCACCCTGACCATCGCCCGAATCGCGTGTTCTCGCTGCTTCTGACACGACGTGCCCTCGCCAAGAGTGCGCTTGTCGCGAGCGCACTCGCCGCAAGCGTGTTCCTCGGCGCGTGCGCCACGCCGCGTCCCGCGGTCACCGAGGCGACGCCGTCGAGCGACCATCCGCGCGACGTCCGGCAATCCGCGCGGCTGGCCGAGCGGCACTTCACCGACGGCTCGCTGCTCGAGATGCGCGAGCGCCACGCCGAGGCGATCGCCGAATACCGGCGCGCTCTCGAGCTCGACTCGACGCGCGGATCCATCTACTACGCGATCGGAAAGAACTTTCGGCGCCTCGATCAGATCGATTCGGCGATCCTCTACACACGCATGGCGGCCGATCGCGGAGGCGCCCTCGAGGTCTACGAACAGCTCGCCGACCTCATGATGCTCTCCGGCGACATCGACGGGGCGATCGCCCAGTACGACTCGATGCTCACGATCGAGCCCGATCACCTGCAGTCGCGGTACATGGCCGCGCGCCTTCTGCAGCGACGGGAGCCGGCTCGCGCGATCGAGCACTACGAGTACATCCTCCGCAATCTCACCGACGACACCGACGTGATGCTCCGCCTGGCGGAGCTCTATCTCGACGCCGGCAACGTCGACGGCGCGATCGGCATGATGACGACGATGCGCTCGTTGGAACCGACCAACCCTGATCTCCATCACATGATGGCGACGCTTCTGCTCGACGCCGGTCGATACGCGGCCGCGCTCGAGGTGCTCACCAGCGCCGAGGAGCACGTGGCGATCGGCGCGCCCCTCGAGGAGTTCTACGGCGAGTCGCTGCGCGAGGTCGCCGACCGGCTCGACGAAGGTCACGGTGCCGACGACTCGGTGAGGATTTACGCCGCGGCGCTGGTGGCGCGTGCCTCGGCATCGGCGCAGAGCCCGGGGGTTCGTCTGCTGGCCGGCGGCGTCGCGATCGCGATCGGCGACAGCGCGCGCGCCGAGGCGCTCTTCGCGCGCTCGATCGCCGACTCATCCTCGAGTGCACAGGCGTGGATTCAGGTCGCGGGTACCTATCTCGAGCTGAACGACCCGGCGACGGGGCTGCGCGTCGTCGGGCCCGAGACAGGGCGATTCGCCGACGACTACCGCGTGCCGCTGCTGCTCGGCCTGCTGCACGAAGCCGCCGGCGCGCCGGACACGGCGATCGCGTGGATCCGCCGCTCGGTGGAGCTTTATGACGAACAGGCCGAAGCGTGGGCCGCGCTCGGTCGGATCTATGCCGCAACGGGAAAGGTCGGCGCGAGCGACGCGGCGTACGAGAAGTCGATAGGAATCGATCCGGAGAACGCGACCGTGCTGAACAACTTCGCCTACGCGCTGGCACGCCGTGGCTCGCGGCTCGAGCGCGCGCTGGAGCTCGTCACGAAGGCGCTCGAGTACGAGCCGGAGAACGAGTCGTTTCTCGACACGCGAGGCTGGGTGCACTTCCGTCGCGGGGAGCTCGATGCGGCGCTCGCCGATCTCGAGAAGGCGGCGGCCGCCGGCGGCGCGAGCGCCGAGATCTACGAGCACCTCGGCGACGTGCACAAGGCCCGCGGAGCCTACATCGACGCGCGCCGCGCATACGAGCGCGCCGCGGAGCTCGAGCCCGAGCGTGACGGACTCGAGGCCCGCCTCAGGAGCGTTCGCTGAGCATCTTCAGAACACCGTCGGTGAGTCCTCGCCGTCGGCGGTGCGCGGTCCCGTGCCCCGTTCAGGTCCAGCGCGTATCTTCGTGCCTTCCGGTCCCGCCGGAGCACGCACACCAATGACGTTACTCTTGACCGCGACACGTTCTCTCGACGGCGCACCGATGGCTCGTCGCTCCGGTGCATTCAGGCGCTCACTCGCTCCCCTTCTCTTCCTCGCCGCCACGCTCGGCGGATGCGCCGCTGGGCGCACCGCGACGACGAGCGAGGCCGACGCCGCGCTGCGCGCGATCGAGGCCGGATACCGTGCGACGCCCGACATGGCGATCGAGGGATCGGTGAAGGTCAGCGGTCTGGGTGTCACGGTCTGGGTCGACGCGCTCGTGCGTGCGCGCGACTCGATGAAGATCACACTGACGGGTCCCTTCGCGATGCCGCTCGGCGCGATGAGCGCGACGCGCGAGGCGTTCGAGTTCTACAAGGCCGACGAGGACATCGTCCTGCTCGGCACGCCCGACCGCGCCACGTTCGGGAAGCTCCTGATGCTCCCACTCGACTACGACGAGCTCGTCGCGCTGCTGCGTGGCGAGATCCCGCGCGTGCCGGGGCCGGACGAATACGAGGTGCGCGCCGAGGGCGGCCTGCTCTACTTCACGGTGCGGCGACCGGCGCAGCTCGAGCACCTGATCGTCGACCCGGCATCGGCGATCGTCACCGGCTACACCCGTTCGCGCATCGTCGACGGCGCGGCCGTGCCCGAGCTCTCGATCACCTATTCCCAGTTCGCCACCTTCGGCGGACGCCAGCTCGCGCGTCGTGCGAGCGTCGAGATCAACGGCGGCACGCAGCGCCTCAGCGTCTCGATCGACGAGGTCGACGCGACGATTCCGGCCGACGCTTCGCTCGCTCTCGACATCGATCCCGGTGTCGAGCGCCAGCGTTACCGTCCCTAGCGAACGAACTCCGCTCGATGACCTCGACGCCGCTCACATACCTTCTCGCAACGATCCTGCTCGCACTCGCGCCGGCGGTCGCACGCTCGCAGCCGGGGCAGGCTCCGCCGCGCGCTCCGGTCGATACGACGCGCCGATCGACGCCGGCCCCGGACACGGCGCGCGCCGACACCGCGCGCCTCGGCAATCCGACCGGTCCGGCCGCGCCGACCGGCTCCGACTCGCTGCGCGTCAGCACCGCCGACGCATCCGGAGCCGACACGGCCGTGACGTACTCGGCGCGCGACAGCATGAAGCTGAGCATCTCCGGCAAGATCATGCGGCTCTACGGCGACGCCGAGGTGACGAAGGGATCGATGCGCCTGACCGCGGGATACATCGAGATCGACTTCCGCAAGTCCGAGCTCTACGCGCGCGCCGTGTATGACTCGGTGACGAAGCAGTACACCGGCATCCCCGTGTTCAAGGATGCGACCCAGGACTTCTCGGCGCTCTCGATGCGCTACAACTTCCGCACGGGCAAGGGGATCACAGAGGCGGCGGAGACGAAGTTCGACGAGGGATACTACTTCGGCGAGCGCATCAAGCGAGTCGACCAGAACACTCTGTTCATTCAGAACGGAGTCTACACCACCTGTGACGCGCCGCACCCGCACTACTTCTTCCGGTCCGAGGAGATGAAGGTCGTCGTCAACGACAAGATCTACGTCGAGCAGCCGACGCTTCACGTCGCCGACGTCCCGATCTTCTTCATTCCCATCGGCGTGTTCTTCGCGAAGAGCGGCGGCAAGCAGTCCGGGCTGATCATCCCCACATGGAGCCAGAACTCGGCGCGGGGATTCACGATCGAGCGCCTCGGGTACTTCTGGGCAGGCAACGACTACATCGACGCGACGTTGCTGACGAACCTCTACAGCAAGGGCGGCTACACGCTCAATCCGAGCGCGCGCTTCCGGCATCGCGAGCTCGGCATCGATCGCGCCGACCTCGACTACACCCTCGGCCGCACGCGCGACGATCCCGATCAGGAGCTCGAGACGAGTCACCAGGTGTACTACTCGCATTCGCAGAAGCTCTGGCGCCGCGCGCAGCTCGGCGGCACGCTCAACTACAGCACGCGCAACGCGATCCGGCAGAACTTCACGAGCGCCGACCGCTTCGATCGCTCGCAGGACATTACGACGCAGCTCGTGAACTCGAGCTTCTCGTTCAGCCAGGGCTTCGACTGGGGCTCGCTCGTGGCACAGTACGACCGCCGCCAGAACATCATCACCGACGAGCTCACGCAGCGCGCACCGGTGTCGCTGCAGTTGACGAGCTGGACACCGTTCGCCCGCGGCGGCGTCGAACAGGGAATCTTCGACAACCTCGCCCTGTCGTACACGGGCCAGGCGACCTGGGAGGAGGAGCGTGACGACACGCTCGCCGGCGGCGGCTTCCGCATCGACGATACGCGTCGCGGCATCCGTCACTCGCCGTCGATCAGTTTCGGGCTCCCGAAGATCGGCTACTTCAGCATCACGCCGCGAATCGAGGCGCAGGGCAGCACGTTCTTCCGGCGCACGTTCAAGGAGTACCTG
Organism: Kapaibacterium sp. (SeqCode); assembly: GCA_035539855.1. Classification (GTDB taxonomy): domain Bacteria; phylum Bacteroidota; class Ignavibacteria; order OLB7; family OLB7; genus DATLHO01. The sequence continues at coordinate 11,044 of DATLHO010000129.1, forward strand.
CCGGACACGACGGTCAGGACCCGCACGGAGCCGAAGTTCACGCAGACGCTCACGTACGGGGCGTTCCTCGACGTCTCGACGACGCTCTACGGCATCATCGAGCCGCGCGTGCTCGGCATCAACGCGCTGCGCCACACGCTGCGGCCGCGCGTGACGCTGCAGTACCGTCCGGACTTCGGCGAGCCGCGCTACGGGTACTTCGACTCGGTGCTCAACCCGTACGGGCGCTACGAGCGCTACTCGGTGTTCGAGGCCGACCGATCGGTCGCGCCCGTTCCCGGATACGGCCTGACGAACTCGATCGCCCTGTCGATCGAGAACTCGTTCGAGGCCAAGATCGAGCGCGGCGATACTCTCGAAGACCTCCGCGTGCAGCTTCTGACGCTCGGCATCTCCGGCTCGTACAACGCGGCGGCAACCGAGTACAAGTGGTCGGATATCTCGCTCAACGCGAACACCGCCCTCGGTTCGATCGGCTCTCTCAGCGCGAATCTCACGCTCGACCCCTACGCGGCCGACAGCCTCGGTCGACGCATTCCCGAGCTGCTCACCGATCGGGGTGAGGGATTGCTTCGGGTGACCAACGGCGGTATCCGCTTCGGCGTGAACTTCTCCGACCAGGGATTCGGCAGCACGGTATCGCCCGTGCCTCCGGTCGATTCGGTGAGCTCCCGGCGCCAGCGCTTCGACTTCGAAACGATCCCGTTCGACGAGGAGCAGTTCTTCGGCGACGAGGTGCGTGGCGCGCGTGCGTATCGCATCCCGTGGACGATCAATCTCGACGGGACCTACGGAGTCTCGCAGGCTTTCAACTCGCTCGAGCTGACGACGAACGCGAGCCTGACGCTCGGCTTCAATCTCGGTCTGACGCCGACGACGAGCGTCTCGAGCAGCGTCTCGTACGACATCATCACGAAGACCGTCGTGATCCCGACCGTCAGCTTCCGCAAGGACCTGCATTGCTGGGAGATGCAGTTCGACTGGCGCCCGATCGGCTACGGCAGCGGGTTCTACTTCCGGCTCGGGATCAAGTCGCCACAACTGCGCGACATCCAGCTCGAGCGTGAGGAGTATCGGTGAAGCGGTCGTCGGGACGGTAACGGAGTACGACTCCGGCACTCCAATTCCCGGGCGCACGTCTTATCGTTTGGAGCGCTTCGGCGGCCGGTTGTATATTGGTCGCTCTAGCCAAGAAAGTTCAGAGGTCAAGTCCTATACGACCATATTGTACCCAACCCCGTCAGGTCCGGAAGGAAGCAGCGGTCAGTAACGATATGGTGCGATATAGTCAAGCTTGACCTCTTTTTTTTGCGGTCGTTCCGGCAATGATTGACGGAAGGCCACAGTAGAGGAAGGGGCTCTGCCCCCTCCCCGGCGAGAAATCCGGCGATCGGCCGTGAGAGCGCTCGCCTCCGAGAAAGCGTATCGACAAGCCATCACCCGCCCGAGCCTCCAACGATGGAGGAGACCTCGGCGAACCGTGCTCGAAGTGCCCTGGAGCCTCGCACGGTCGATGGTCCGAGACCTCCGCGGTGGAAGTATTCGCCAGGTGGATCACGTGCAGAGCCGGCACGATCCCTCTCCCCCGTCGCATCCATTCCTCCGCCCCGCTTCCTTTGGAGCCAGTCCCCCCGCTCCCGACCGCCACCGGACCGCTTGCCGTCCATGACCCCATCTCAAGCCTGCCATTGCGCACGGTGCACGGCGCCATGTGACCTACATGAAGAAGGAAATCGTAATCAACGCGACGACGAACGAAATGCGCGTCGCGATTCTCGAGGATGACCGCCTTGCGGAGATCTTCCTCGAAGTGGCCGATAAGGAGTCCCGCATCGGGTCGATCTATCTCGGCAAGGTCCAGCGGATCGTTCAGGGAATGAACGCCGCCTTCGTCGATATCGGCGAGCCACAACACGCCTTTCTCCATTTCTCCGATGTCGGCAACGCCGTCGACGACGACGACAAGGACGACGACGATGATGATGACGGCGACGACGACGACGATGCCGTCGCTCCGACCGACGGTCGCGGCCGCGGCCGAGCCGACGGTCGCCGCGACGACAAGTCCCGCGAGGATCGCCCGAAGGAGGATCGCGGACGCAGGGATTCCCGCGGACGTGACGAGAAAGGTCCGCGCGAGGAGAAGCCGGCCCGGGAGGAACGGGTTTCCGGCGAGAAGGGCTCCCGCGACGAGAAGACCGCGCGCGATGAGAAGAGTCCGCGCGACGACAAGGGCGCCCGTGAGGACAAAGGGCCACGCGAGGATCGCGGTCGCCGCGACGACCTTGGCTCGAAGACCGACAAAGGACCGCGCGACGAGCGCCCGGCTCGCGAGGAGCGTCCGACACGTGGAGATCGCCCGGCTGGCGACGAGCGCCCGGCTCGTGAGGAGCGCCCAGCGCGCCAGGAGCGCCCGGCTCGCGGCGAGCGCCCGGCACGCGACGAGCGGGGCGGCCGGCAGGAACGATCAGATGATGGTGCGCGCGGCGCTGGCCCGGAGGCAGGCGCGCGCGACGACCGACCCACCGGCGACGACCGGGGCCCCCGCGACGAGCGGCCGGCACGCGAGCCGCGCGGCGGACGAAATGAGCGCGGCCCCCGCGACGAGCGTGGCCCCCGCGATGAGCGCGGACCCCGTGATGAGCGTGGCCCTCGCGATGAGCGTGGACCCCGTGATGAGCGTGGCCCTCGCGAAGAGCGTGGCCCCCGCGATGAGCGTGGCCCTCGCGACGAGCGTAGCCCTCGCGACGAGCGTGGCCCTCGTGATGAGCGCGGACCCCGCGATGAGCGTGCTCCCCGCGATGAGCGCGGACCCCGCGACGAGCGTGGCCCCCGCGAACAACGTGCTGGCCGCGAAGAGCCGGGCCACCGCGATGATCGGCGCCGGGATGACCGCGGAGACCGTGGCCGCGACGAAGTCCGCGACGACGAGCGTCCCGTCTTGCGCGCCGGACTCGGCGAGCCGGATGCCGACGAGCCGATCGAGGGCGGCAGCCTCGAACTGATCGATGGTCCGCTGGCCGACGATGAAGAGCGCGCCGAGGGCGGCGTCGAGGGAGACGACCAGGCCGGCGGCCGAAAGAAGCGCCGCCGCCGTCGCGGGCGCCGCGGGCGTGGCCGTCGCGGCGAGGCTGGTGAGGCAGGCGAGGCCGGCGAGGCTGGGTCGCGCGCTGACGACGATCGTGACGACGACGGCGAGGGGGACGATCGCGACGAGAGCGATCGGCCTGCAGGGAGCGAGCGGACTTCCGGTCGTGAGCGGGATGCCGGTCGTGAGCGGGTGTCCGGTCGTGAGAGAGAGTCCGGCGGTGATCGGGATTCCGGCCGGGAGCCGGAGACCGGTCGTGGCCATGTCGACGATTCGAGCGATGACGCCGACGGCCAGCTCGCGCTCGGCCTGGGCGCGACCGACCGAGACGCTCCATTCGAGCGGCCGCGCGGCAGGAACAATCAGCGCGGCGAGCGCGGACGCGGTGGCCGCGGCGAGGAGCGTCCCGCTGGCCGCGCAAATGCCGGCCCCAACGACCGCAGCGATGATCGCAACGACGATCGCAGCGAGGATCGGCTGCACGGCAGCTCGCTCGACACCGAGCCGCTCGAAGAGACGTTCGACGGTCCGTCGGCCCTGATGCCGGGTCGCCGCGACGATGAGCATGACGAAGGCGCCGTTGAGCGCGAGGCTCCCCTCGAGCCCGCACCCGATTCTGGCGACGTGCCCCGTCCGCGCAGCGGCCGAGGTTCGCGCGGCGGTCGCGGACGCGATCGTCGCACCGGGATCGAGCCGATTGCAGAAGTGCCCGGCGAGGACGCTGCGCCGCGCGAGGAGCGCGACGGCGACCGCGACCAGGGCCCGATCGACGGCGGCGATGAGGCGGGAGCCGGTGACGAGGGCTCGAGTGAGGGTGGCGCGGAGAGCGGCAGCGACGCCGAGCGCCGCAAGCGCGCGGGGCGCCGCGGTGGTCGCAATCGTCGCGGTGGCCGCGGCGGTGGCGGAACCAGTGGTCCTCGCACGATGGACGCGAAGCTTCCGACGTTCCAGACGAAGCGCTCCGGCGAGGTGACGATCAACCTCGAGCGCAATCAGGACATCATCGTCCAGGTGACGCGCGAGTCGTACAGCCAGAAGGGCGTCCGCGTCTCGACGAAGGTCTCACTGCCCGGACGGTTCCTCGTGCTGCTTCCGCTCGACGGCTCGATCGGCGTCTCGCGCAAGGTCCAGTCGACCAAGGAGCGCCGCCGTCTGCGCCGCGTCGCCAAGAGCATTCTTCCGGAGGGCTACGGCTGCATCATCCGCACGAACGCGCAGGGCAAGGAGTCCGACCTGATCCGCCAGGATCTCGTCAAGCTCATCGACAACTGGCGGACGATCGAGGAGAAGCTCAAGACGAACCCGGGACCGGGACTGCTGTACCGCGACCAGTCGGTCGCCAACACGGTCATGCGTGATCTGTTCACGCCGGACATCACCCGCGTCGTCATCGACAACAAGAACATCTACCGCCAGATCCGCGACTACGTCGAGTGGGCGGCGCCGACGTTCGCCGAAAAGGTCGAGCTCTTCGACGGGGACGTTCCGATCTTCGACCGCTACGGCGTCGAGCACGAGCTCGAGAAGATGTTCCAGCGCCGCATCTACCTTCCCTCCGGCGGCTACATCATCCTCGACCAGACCGAGGCCATGATGGTCATCGACGTGAACTCCGGACGTTTTGCCGACAAGAGCGAGCAGGAGATCACGTCGCTGCGCACCAACATCGAGTCCGCACGCGAGATCGCGCGGCAGATCCGGCTGCGCGACATCGGCGGACTGCTCGTCGTCGACTTCATCGATCTCTATCACGAGGCCAACCGCAAGAAGGTCTATGACGAGCTCAAGAAAGAGATGCGCCGTGACCGCGCCAAGTCCGTCGTGCTGCCGATGACGCAGTTCGGCCTGGTGCAGATGACCCGCCAGCGTGTTCGTCAGCAGGTGCTCGCGACGATCTCCGAGCCCTGCCCGACCTGCGAGGGAAGCGGCATGGTGCAGTCGAAGAGCACCGTCGTGCGACAGATCGAGCGCTGGCTGCAGCGGTTTCGATCCACGTGCAAGGAGTTCCGCCTGATGCTTCGCGCGCATCCGTCGATCCTCGACTTCCTCACCGAGGAGGGCGATGACGGCGTAAGCCGTCTTGCGAAGCTGATGATGCGCAACTTCGTCCGCATCAAGGTCGTCCCGGACGAGAGCCTGCCGGTCGATGCGTACCACTTCGTCTCGGTGCGACACCAGACCGACATCACCGACAAGTACGCGGCCTAGATGCAGCAGATCACGATCCTTGGCTCGACCGGCTCGATCGGCGTGCAGACGCTCGACGTCATCCGGTCGAACCCGGATCGATATCGCGCGGCCTACCTGACGTCGAACGTCAACATCGACCGGCTCGAGCGCCAGGTCGCGGAGTTCGCGCCCGACGGCGTCGTCGTGAGCGATCCGGAGCAGGCCGCCGAGGCGCGGCGGCGCTTCGGCGATCGCGTCGAGGTGCTCGAAGGCGATGAGGCGCTCGCCAGCGTCGCGGCCGATCCTGCCGTCGACATCGTAATGAGCGCGCTCGTCGGTTTCGCTGGCCTGCAGCCGACGATCGCCGCGGTGCGCGCCGGCAAGCGCGTGGCGCTGGCGAACAAGGAGACGATGGTCGTCGCCGGCGAGCTGATCAACCGCCTGCGCGCCGAGCACGGCGCGACGATCATCCCGGTCGACAGCGAGCACAGTGCGATCTTTCAGTGTCTGGTCGGCGAGGAGCCGTCATCGATCGGGCGGCTCGTGCTGACCGCCTCGGGCGGTCCGTTCCGCGAGCTGCCGGCCGAAAGCTTCGGCGCGATCACTGCGATCGAAGCGCTGCGGCATCCGAACTGGTCGATGGGTCCGAAGATCACGATCGACTCGGCGACGCTGATGAACAAGGGCCTGGAGGTCATCGAGGCGCGGTGGCTCTTCGACATCGGCGCCGAGCGCGTCGACGTCGTCGTGCACCCGCAGTCGATTATCCACTCGATGGTCGAGTTCGTCGACGGTTCGGTCAAGGCCCAGCTCGGACTGCCCGACATGCGCCTCCCGATCCAGTACGCGATGGCCTACCCCGAGCGGATCGCCGCGAGCTACGGACGGCTCGACCTCGCGAGTGTCGGCACGTTGAGCTTCTTCGAGCCCGACACCGAGCGCTTTCCGGCGCTGCGCCTCGCCTACGCGGCGCTCGAGCGCGGCGGAACCGCACCGTCGGTGCTCAATGCCGCCAACGAGATCGCCGTCGCGGCATTCCTTGCGGAGGAAATTGCATTTCCGCAGATTTCGGCGCTCATCGAGCGGGCACTCTCCGAGGCGTCGATCGCGGAGGATCCCTCGCTCGTGAACATCCTCGAGGCCGATAAACGAACTCGGGAGGCCGTTCGTTCATACCTGGGCAGTCGTTCCTTCACGCCTCCCAGCTAACAACCACCGGGAGCCCGCGCTCCCCGCGCCAGCAGTCCATGATCGTTCTTGAAACAGTTCTTGCCTTCATCGTCCTGATCGGGATCCTCGTGTTCATTCACGAACTGGGGCACTTTCTGGCGGCGCGATGGACGGGCATGCGTGCCGAGGTCTTCGCCGTCGGCATGGGACCGCGCCTGTTCGGCTACAACCGGGTGACCGGGTTCACCTTCGGCAAGCTGCCGGAGGATCTCGAGCTCGGCGACCACACCGATTACCGCATCAGCGCGTTTCCGATCGGCGGCTACGTCAAGATCGCGGGCATGGTCGACGAGAGCATGGACACGAACTACGCGACCTCCGCGGCACAGCCGTACGAGTTCCGTTCGAAGAACACGCTGCAGAAGGCGTTCGTGATCTCCGCCGGAGTCATCATGAACTTCCTGCTGGCGGTCGGTGTGCTTGCGGCGCTGAATTACTTCGTCGGCAAGGAAGTGGTCGCGCCCATCGTCGGACCGCTCGACAGCGCCTCCCCCCTGTTCGCCTCCGGACTGCGTGAGGGCGACAGTGTCGTCGCCGTCAACGGCACGCCGGTGTCGCATTACGAGGAGATGGAGAAGCAGCTTTACGTCGACGAGGTCGACAACGATGTGACGCTGCGCGTCGTCCGCGCCGGTGCGCCGGCCGAGATTCAGCTCAAGCGCTCTGTGCTCGGACGCCGTCCGGGACTGATCTATCCGCGAGTGCAGGTGCTGCTCAAGCGCGTCGAAGAGAGTGCGCCCGCCGGCCGCGCCGGACTTCAGGCCGGCGATGTCGTCGTCGCGATCGACAGCACCGACGTGCGCTCGGCCGAGCAGATGCGCAAGTACATCTCGGCCCACAAGAACAGTCCGATCGCGATCACCCTCGATCGCAGCGGACAGACCGTCCGGCGCACGGTGACGCCCTCGAAGGAAGGGATTATCGGCGTCGAGCTCGATCGCGTCAAGCAGCGGCAGATCCGCTACGGACTCGGTGAGTCGGTCGGCTCCGGATTCAACCAGGCCGTGACGCTCACGGGCGACATCTTCACCGGCATCGGCGCGCTGATCACCGGCAAGGCGAAGTTCGGCGAGTCCGTCGCCGGACCGATCCAGATCGCCGGCGCCGCCCGCGCGAGCGCCCGCCAGGGACTCGACGTCTTCCTGCACCTGCTCGTCGTGATCTCGCTCGGCCTGGCATGCATGAACATCCTGCCGATCCCTGCCCTCGACGGAGGCCACCTCGTCTTCATCATCGTCGAAGGCGTCCTTCGCCGCGAGGTGCCGCTGAAGGTCCGCATGGCGATCCAGAACGTCGGCTTCGTTTTGCTGCTCTTGCTGATGGCCTTCGTTCTGGTCAACGACGGCACAAAGGTCTTCGGGAACTGACCGACAAGCGAAAACGACAGACGCACAGGGCGGGATCATCAACAAGTGATTCCGCCCTTCGCATATCCGACCGCCGATGTTCGACCCACACACCGCACCCCTCGCGATGCTCCCCCGGACTCCGTACTTTCACCCCCCGTCTCGTGACATCTGACATCTGACATCTGACTTTTGACTTTTGACTCTTGACATCTGACATCTGACCTCCAACCCCGTGCTCAAGATTCTTGTCTCCAACGATGACGGCATCGACTCTCCCGGCATCGTCGCACTGGCCGCCGCGCTTCGTCGCATCGGAACCGTCTGGGTGGTCGCGCCCGACACGCAGCAGTCGGCCGTCGGGCACGCGCTGACCGTCGCTGTGCCCCTGCGCGTCGACGAGCACATTCGCGACGGAGAGCGCTTCGGATGGCGCGTCAACGGCAAGCCCGCCGACTGCGTCAAGCTCGCAGTGCAGCGGCTGCTGCCGGAGCGGCCCGACCTCGTCGTCAGCGGCATCAACCACGGACGCAACACCGCGGTCTCGCTGATCTACTCCGGCACGGTCTCTGGCGCGACCGAGGGAGCCGTCCTCGGCATCCCCTCGATCGCCGTGTCGCTCGACGACTTCAAGCACCACGCCGACTTCACGTTCGCGGCCGAGTTCGCGACGTGGCTGGCGCCGATAGTCGCCACGCGCGGCCTGCCACGCGGCGTCCTTCTCAACGTGAACGTCCCGGCGGTGCAGTCGTCGGAGATCAAGGGCGTGCGCATCGCCGAGCAGGGCGAGTCCTACTGGGACGACACGTACGAGGAGCGTCATGATCCGATGGGGCGGCCGTACTACTGGCTCACCGGCAAGTACGTCAAGACCGGACCCGACTCCAGCGACGATCACGCAATCGACGACGGCTACGTCTCGATCACACCGATCCATTACCGCCTTACCGACGCCGCGATGATGCAGCAGATTCAATCGTGGGGACTTGACACGTTTGGCCAGCGAAAGGACTCCTGAGTGGACCGGATCGACCGATACATCCTTCGTCAGTTCGTCCTGACGTTTCTCTTCGGGATCCTCGCGTTCGTGGTGATCTACATCGCCGTGGACCTGATGGAGCATCTCGACGACTTCTTCGACGCGCCGGTGAAGATGACGACATGGGTCATCATCGAGTACTACCTGTACTCGGTGCCCGACATCGTGCAGCTCGTCGTGCCGATCGCGATGCTACTGGCGAGCCTGTTCACGATGGGGCGGCTCGACACGACGCACGAGCTGACGGCCGTGCGCGCCGCCGGTCGGAGTCTTCCGAGAACCGCGCTTCCGCTCTTCGGATTCGCGCTGCTGGTGAGCCTCGGCATGCTCTACTTCGACGGCTGGATCGTGCCGATGTCGAACAAGGGAAAGGGCGCGATCGATCGCAAGTATCTCGGGCGCGGATTCTCCGGCGGAGCGCAGGACATCTACACGCGCCTGAGCCCGACGATGAACATGACGATCGACTACTTCGACGCGTCGTCGAGCGCCGCGACGAACGTCAGCATCGAGCGTTTCGACACGACCGCGCCGGTGACGTTCACGCGCATCACCGGCCGCTCCGGCTCCGGCCTGGCGCAGGAGACCGATACGAGCATCGCCATCAGGATCACCGAGCGCATCGACGCGGCGACGATGCGCTACGACTCGACCCGACGCCTCTGGACGCTTCACGATGGGATCGCTCGAAACCTCGCCGACCCGCTGAAGGTCGTCGTCACGACGTTCGACGAGCGGCCGATGCCGGGCATTCCGCTGACGCCGCGCGAGCTCGATCAATCGCAGCAGAACGTCGGCGAGCTCACGATCCCCGAGTTTCGCGATCGCATCGACCGCGAGCGCATCGGCGGTCGCGAGATCAATCGCCTGCTCGTCGACTACTACGCGCGCTATGCCTTCCCCTTCAGCGCGTTGATCGTCGTGTTCTTCGGCATCCCGGCCTCCGGCGGCCAGCGCAAGGGCGGCGCCGCGATCACCGTCGCGATCACCGCGCTTGTCAGCGCCATCTACCTCGTGCTGACCGAAGTCAGCAAGGCGTTCAGCTACGGCGCGGACTTTCCCCCACTTCTCACCGCCTGGATGGCGAATCTCGTCTTCACGATCTTCGGCGTCGCCAACCTCTTCAGGGCTGCGCGCCGTTAGCCCACGCATGCATCCGAGACGTGCCATGATCTCCTTCACCGACGCCCGTCGCATCATCCAGGAAAGCGCAACACGCGAGATGTCGATCGAGACGGTTCCGCTCGTGCTCGCCGCCGGCCGCGTGCTCGCGCACTCGATCGTCGCCCGCGAGAGCGTTCCACCGTCGGCGAACTCCGCGATGGACGGCTACGCGGTCGTTGCCGCGGACACGTCCGGCGCGACCGTCGAGACTCCCGTCCTCCTCTCGGTCATCGACGAGGCCTCCGCCGGAAGCGTCGCCACGCGCACGCTCGGTCCGCGCCAGGCGATCAGAATCATGACGGGGGGATTGATCCCCGAAGGAGCCGATGCCGTCGTTGAAGTGGAGTCGACGAGCGAGGCCGACGGAGTCGTCGCGATCGCCCGCACGGTGCGACCCGGAGAAGCGGTCCGCGAGCCCGGCGACGACATGCGCGCGGGGGAGACCGTGATCGACGAAGGAAAGCGCCTGACGCCGGGGGACATCGGTGTGCTCGCGACGCTCGGCATCGTCAACGTGCCGGTGCGCATCCAGCCGAAGGTGGGAATACTCGCGACCGGCAACGAGATCGTCGAGCCCTGGCGGCAGCCCGCGCCGGGACAGTTGCGCAACAGCTCCGCCGCGGCGCTCTACGCGTTCTGCGCGCAGGCCGGCGCGGAGCCGATCGATCTCGGCATCGCACGCGACGATCGCGACGAGCTCGCCGAGAAGCTCGAAGGAGGTTTGCGCTTCGACGTACTGTTGACGACCGGAGGCGTCTCCGCGGGACTCTACGACTACGTGCAACACCTGCTTCCGGCGGCCGGTGTCGACGTGCGATTCCACACGGTGAACATCAAGCCCGGCAAGCCGGTGCTCTTCGGTGTGCACGCCGAGGGACCCGACGAGACGCTGGTATTCGGTCTGCCCGGCAATCCCGTATCGACCCTCGTCACGTTTCACCAGTTCGTGCGACCGGCGATCTGCGCGCTCATGCGCCAGACGACGGAGCCTCTGCGCATCGCCGCGGCCCTCGAGACGCCGCTGCGCAAGTCCGACGACAAGCGCCACTTCGTGCGCGGCGTTCTGCGGCGTGACGTCGACGGCGCGCTGAAGGTCGCCTCGACCGGCTCGCAGTCCAGCGGCGCGATGAGCTCGATGAGCCGCGCGAACTGCCTGATCGTGCTCGCCGAGAACGAGCGTTCGAAGGATGCGGGAGAGATGGTCGAGGTGGAGATGCTCTGACGACCGGCATCCTCCGACCGGTGAGATCCCTGGCCCGGGGGGCTTCCGGCCGGTGTGTCGGCCGGCGTTGCTCGCGTAGGCGAAATGCGGTTCGCTTCGTATCATGGGCACTCCCCACAGGCTGCTTCCGGGAGCCTTCCGGCTCCCGTGTTTCCCCAACCCCAACTGCCGACACATCGGCACCACGATGAACCCATCCCGCATCGCACTCGCAGTCGGACTGCTGTTCGGCATCGGAGTCTCCGCGTGCTCCGACGACAACCCGACGGACCCCGGATCGAGCACCGACGCTCCGAACGCCGGCACGTCGTACACCCTGCGCGGCGTCACGACCGACGAGCTCGGTCGCATCATTCAGTCGCGCGACATCATCAGCGTCATCGTCGAGACAAACCAGTCGTATTTCGGCCGTACTGGCCTGGTCAAGATGGTCACCGCCGGCTCGCCGGGCTATCTGCAGTACGGCGCCAACGGTGACATTGCGACGGTCTACTACGTCTCTATGAACGGCGTCCTCGTCGACAGCTCGTGGATCTCGTATCCGTTCGGAAGCAAGAGCTCGAGCGCGCTGCCCGCGGTCAACCAGAACCTCTCCGGATTTGTCGTGACCTCGCAGGGCGAGATCACCTACGTCGGCACTGAATCGGTGACCGTGCCTGCCGGCACCTTCGAAACGCAGAAGGTGCGCATCGCGACGCGCATGGCGATGGGGTCGCCCGATGGCGAGTTGATGCGCAACGAGCGCATCGACACGGTCTTCTACTCGTCGGCCGTGCGGTACTTCGTCAAGCAGTCGGGCATCCAGCACCAGATCTTCGGCGACGACACGACGACGTTCTACAACGTCGGCACGCTCTCGAGCTACAGCCTGAAGTAGGCACTTTCGATCGACGGCTGTTCGTCATAGACTGTATCGTCTCTTCCGACAACCGACCCTCCCGCAATGCAGCCGTTGATTCGTCGTACGCTTCTGCTCGTCGGCATCCTGATCATTCCGCTCGCGGCGCCGGCACAGCCGGCGCCGCTTTTCACGCTCGTGCCGGCGAGCCACAGCGGCGTGACGTTCGCCAACGTGATCGTCGATACCGATCACCACAACATCATCGACTTCATCTACGCCTACAACGGCTCGGGCGTCGCCGCCGGCGACGTCGACGGTGACGGGCGTGTCGACCTCTTCTTCTGCGCGACGCAGGCGCCGAACCGGCTGTACCTCAACCGCGGCGACTTCCGGTTCGAGGACGTCAGCGCCCGCGCCGGTGTCGACGATTCGCTCGGCATGCGCAGCGGCGCGACGATGGTCGACATCGACGCCGACGGTGATCTCGACATCTACGTCTGCAAGCAGGAGCACGCCAACACGCTGTTCATCAACAACGGCGACGGCACGTTCACCGAGAGCGCGCGCAGCTACGGTCTGGCGCACGACACCGCCAGCACGGCCGCCACGTTTCTCGACTACGACCGCGACGGCGACCTCGACGTCTATCTCGTGATCAACGGCGACGGACGCGGCGAGAACTACGTCAAGCGCGGATTGCCCGATCGGCTCTATCGCAACAACGGTGACCGCACGTTCACCGACGTGTCGGCGGCCGCCGGCATCCGCGACGCGGGCTACGGACTGAGTGCGACCGTCGGCGATCTCGACGACAACGGCTGGCCCGACATCATTGTCGCCAACGACTTCGAGGCGCGCTCGCTGCTCTGGATGAACAACGGCGACGGCACGTTCACCGAGTCGATGAAGAGCCGGATGGGCCATTCGGCGACGTTCGCGATGGGCACCGACATCGCCGACTTCAACAACGACGGTCACCTCGACATGGTCGAGGTCGACATGCTCCCCGAGGATCACGAGCGCAAGAACCGCGAGCTCGGCATGTCGTCGGTCTATTCGCCGCTGTTCGACTCGCTGCAGCACATGCGCAACGGACTGTACCTCAACAGAGGCGACGGGACGTTCAGCGACATCGCCTATCTCGCCGGCGTCGCGAAGACGGACTGGAGCTGGGCGTCGCTCTTCGCGGACTTCGATCTCGACGGGTGGAAGGACCTGTTCATCGCCAACGGCATCAAGCGCGACCTCGGCGACCAGGACTACCTCTACAGCGTCGACAAGCGAGTGCCGAAGCTCGAGATGCTCAAGAAGATGCCGACGACGCTGCTTCAGAACTACGTCTTCGGCAATCGACGCGACCTGACGTTCGAGAATCTCTCCGACGCGTGGGGGCTGACCGAGCGCGTCAACACGCAGGGCGCCGCCTACGCCGATCTCGACAACGACGGCGACCTCGACCTGGTGCTCAGCAATACCGATACGAACGCGTTCATCTACCGCAACAACGCGGTCGAGCAGAAGCGGGGACACTGGCTCGCCATCAAACTCGACGGCCCGATCGCCAACCCGCTCGGCATCGGCGCACGCGTGACGCTTCGATCGAACGACGCTGCCGGAGCGGGCTCCGCGCAGGTGCACGAGATGCAGCTCTCGCGCGGGTACCTCAGCTCGGTCGAGCCGATCGTGCACTTCGGTCTGCAGGCCGGCTCCGCTCCGACGTCCGTCGAGGTCCGATGGCCGGACGGCCGCGTCAGCAGTCTCTCGAAGCCGACGCTCGATGGGGTCGTTCGGCTCGCGTACGAGACATCGTACACGCCGCAATACGACACGACCGGTCCCGCGCGCGAGGCCGCGATGATCGCGCCGGCCTCGATCGGCCTGGACTTCCGGCACGTCGAAAATCCCTTCAGCGACTTCGATCGCGAGCGACTTCTGCCCAACCGCCTGTCACAGGGCGGACCCGGAATCGCTGTCGGCGATGTCGACGGAAACGGTCTGGACGACCTGTACATCGGCGGCGCGAAGTTCCAGTCGGGCGCGCTCTACCTGCAGACCAGCGCCGGGCGCTTCAGCGCCTCGAAGCAGCCGGCGTTCGAGGCGGACCGGCGCACCGAGGACATGGGCGCGCTCTTCTGTGACGTCGACGGCGATCACGATCTCGACCTCTACGTCGTCAGTGGCGGCAGCGAGTATGCCGAGGAGGACGCCGAGCTCCAGGACCGGCTCTACCGCAACAACGGTCGCGGCATGTTCACGAAGGATTCGTCGGCATTGCCCTCGACGACGGGCGCGGGCTCGGCGGTCGTCGCGGCGGACTTCGACGGCGACGGCGATCGCGACCTGTTCGTCGCCGGTCGAGCGGTGCCGGGCCGCTATCCCGCGACGCCGCGCAGTTATCTGCTCGAGAATCGCAAGGGCGTCTTCGCCGACGTCACCGCGACGATCGCCCCGATGCTGATGCAACCGGGGATGATCTCCTCGGCGCTCTGGAGCGACTACGACAACGATGGCGATCCCGATCTGCTGCTGGCCGGCGAGTGGACGACACCGCTGGTGCTGCGCAACGACCGGGGCCGGCTCGTCGACGCGACCGCGAGCACGGGACTGGACTCAGCCTTCGGGTGGTGGACGTCGATCTCGCCGGGCGACTTCGACAACGACGGCGACATCGACTACATCCTTGGCAACTGGGGATTGAACACCCGATACCAGCCGACGGCGAGCGAGCCGATCGAGCTGTTCGCGCTCGACTTCGACGGCAACGGCAGCATCGATCCGATCATGTCGTACTACTCGGCCGGCCGTCGCTACCCGACGCGCGACAAGCAGTCGGTCGCCAGCCAGATCCCGTCGATCAGTCGCCGGTTCCCGAAGTTCTACCAGTTCGCGCGCGCAACGCTCGATCAGCTTCTGCCGAAGGACTCGCTCGCGCGCGCACGGCACTTCCGTGCAACGACGCTAGCGTCGAGCCATGCCGAGAACCTCGGCGGCGGACGCTTCCGTCTGGTGCCGCTGCCGAACATCGCGCAGACGGCGCCCGTGTTCGGTACGTCGGTCGACGACGTCGATCGCGACGGCCGGCTCGATCTGCTGCTCGTCGGGAACTTCCACGGACCGGAGCCCGAGATGAAGCGCTATGATGCGCTCGCCGGCCTCGTGCTGCTCGGCGACGGCGCCGGTGGTTTCGCGCCTCGGGAGCAGGAGCCGTTCCGCGTCGTCAACAACGCCCGCGCGCTCGTGCGCTTCGCCGACGCGTCGACGAACTCGACGCTGCACGTCGCCTCGACCTGCAACGATGCCCCGTACGTCTTTCGCGAGCGCGCGTCGACCGGCAGCCTCCTTCCGGTCGATCCGCGAGCAACGCATGCCGTGATCACGTTCGCCGACGGACGCACGCGCCGACAGGAGTTCCCGTGCGGCGGCGGGTATCTGTCGCAGTCCTCGTCGACGATCGCGCTGCCGGAAGGCACGCGCACGGTCACACTGTACAATGGGAAGAAGAAGTTGAAGGAGATCCGACCCTGATGGCAACCCGACGCACCATGACACGCATTCGAACCCTCGTTGCCCTCGGAGTGCTGCTGCTCTCGGGCGCCGCTTCCGCCACGCCCGACACCAGTGGCGCCTCGTACGTGCGCCGCTGGAACAGCGCGATCACCGAGGTGATGATCGAGGATGGCTTCTCCCCCGCGGCCCAGGCGCGCTTCTTCTCGTACCTGCACATCGCGGCGTACGAGGCGTCGCGGCATGGGTCGCCCGGATGGCTTTCGCTTGCCGGAACCGTGCGCGATCTCAAACCGGTGCCGGCGCCGGAGAGCGGATGCGCGTACGACTGGCGCGTGGCGGCGATGGCGGCGTACCGCAAGGTCGCGTCGCTCTCGCTCTTCAGGATCTACATCACCGACAGTCTCTACGACGTCGCGATGGCGGAGCTCGCCGCAGCGGGAGTGTCGGCCGAGGTTCGAAGCTGCTCCGAGCGCTACGGCGTACGCGTCGGCGAGCACGTCCTCGCATGGATGAAGCCCGACGGGTACGTGAAGATCCAGGCGAGTCCGAAGTACGTGATCCCGAGCTATGCCGGCGCGTGGGAGCCGACGCCGCCGGACTTCAAGGAACCGGCGGATCCCTTCTGGGGACCGACGATGCGACCGCTGACGCTCGACTCGGCGCGGCAGTTCCCGGCGATGCCCGAGGTGGCCTTCAGCGACGCCGCCGACTCCCGCTTCCATCGCCTGGCGCGCGAGGTCTACGACGTGACGCGATCGCTCACGAAAGAGCAGGAAGCGATCGCCATGTTCTGGAACGACACGCCGGTACGCACGCATCACTACGGGCACCTCATGTATGCGTCGCGGCAGATCTCGCCGACGGGTCACTGGATGAGCATCGCCGAGTCCGCGTCGAAGACGGCCGGCGCGGATATGGCCCGCACGCTCGCGGTCTTCGTGTCGACTTCCGTCTCGATCTACGACGTGTTGATCTCCTGCTGGGGCGAGAAGTTCCGCAGCAACGTCATGCGTCCGGTCACCTACATCAACCGCTACATCGACTCGACGTGGCAACCGTTGATCCAGACGCCTCCGTTCCCGGAGCACACGAGCGGGCACAGCTCCATCTCCGGCGCAGCCTCGACCGTGCTGACGCACTGGTTCGGGACGCGCGCGTTCACCGATAGCACCGAGGAGCGCTTCGGCTGGGGCGTGCGATCGTTCGCATCGTTCGAGGAGGCGGCGCGGGAGGCGGCGATGAGCCGGTTGTACGGAGGCATCCACTACAGCCACGGCAACGCCGCGGGACTCGACAACGGCCAGCGGATCGGCGCGTGGGTGGTCCGGCGACTGCAGCTTCGTGAGGAGCCGAGAACCGCCGACGGAGAGTGACGAGCACGATTCGATCTTCACGTGCTCTTCATCGAGTGACCCTAGATTCGTACCCGTAGGTTGTATGTACACTTCTCTCACCCCCTCCGTCGCGATCGTGTCACGCTGATGGAGTAGAGAGTCGAAAGCGCCCGGCACCTGGCCCGGGCGTTTTCATTTTGTCCATCCGGCGCCAGCCGGGCGGCAACAACAAGAAAGTCCGGCCGCTTCCCTGGGCGGCCGGACTTGTGTGTCCGCGACGAATCGAGTCGGGTCGCGGCACACGGAATTACTCCGAGTGCCACCGCTCCTTCCCTGTCGGAGCTCCCTTCCCGCCGCCACGCATTCGGTCGATCGCCGTGTACATCGACGTTCGGCCGCGAAGGCCGCCTCGGTCCCTGAACCGCGACGGGCCACGGATGATCTGGTCGAGCTGGCAAGCCAGTCGATGAGGAGCGATCCCGACGGTCCAGGCCGGCCGACGATCGTCGATCGCCGGACGCCGCTCCCCTGCCAAACGAAGACCGGGGCGAATGCCTCGGTCTCTGCAGTAGGAGCCGCTCGCCATCGCTTCGGTCACACCCCGCGAGAGCGGCCAAACGCCCGTCAACGGCCACCAACTGTATCGATGCGTTCCAAACGGGGAGGTTCTGGTTCATTCCGCAAAGTCAATGCTTGACACGCGCCGTCGCAGAGGGTACCTTTGCCCGTGGACGATGACCTTCACGGGTTGTCGATTCCGCTACGGCCCGGCCGATAAGGGGGAAATTCGGTCGGGTCGTCCTATGTCCGGACCATTCCTGGGGCCCTCGTCAGTGCCGCGACTCGATCGCGGCATCATTGTTTCTGCACATTGACTACGAGGTTCGACGAACCTCCGGTCCCCCTCCAACGGCCGACGACACGAGGCCTCCGCACTGATGCGGGGGCCTCGCCGCGTATCGGGGTCGGGGATCGCGGCTTCGTTGCAGTGTGGATACAGTCTGGCATTCTCGTTGCGTTAATCTGAAATGAGTCAGATGAATGACAGTTTCGATTCGATAGCATATTTGAAGAACGATGTTCATCCGTGATGATTCGATGGGGGTGTTCCGAGTAGTGCCGGAGGCGAGTCAGGCGAGCGCGCCGGAGGCGGTCCTCTCGCACGTGTCCTCGAGGCCGGTGCGGCGGGTGCTGATCGAGAAGATCAGCGAGCGCAACGTGATCTCGCTCCAGTGCGATGGCGGCAGCGTCGTCGGAGACGTTCCGTCGTGGGTCCTGCAGGAGCTCGATCGGCGCGAGCTGTTGCCGACCATGCTCGGCAGCTATCTGCGGGACATGGGATACCTGTGACGGTCCTTCGTTCACGGCCTCGACACCAGTAGTCTCATGCCGGTCACCGGCAAACAGCCCGTCCGGAGTTCGGACGGGCTCGTCGTGTTCCCCTCGATCGTCGACCCACGTCTCCCAGGAGTCCACTCCGGCTAACTCGCGCCCGGGTCGATTCGTTGTCCGTGGTCGGCACGGCGCCACTGCTCCCACCAATCCAACGATCTCATGAGCCTTCCCTGGTGGCTCGACGGCTACGAGCCCGATGCGGTCGAGCGGGTCCTCCGCTGCCTTGCAATTCAATCCCGGCTCCAGCTCGAGGGCATCGAGGCCGACATCGCGAGCCGGCTGCTGCGCAACGGCTATGTGCGCGGCGAGCTCGAGTCGACCGTGGTCGGCGCGGACGGACCCCTGGCGATCGAGCTGGAGTCACGGGGGCTCAGCGACCTCGGCGGGGCTCTGCTCGCGCGCATCGCGCACTTCGACGCGCTTGGCTGACGCTGTGGATAACTCGCTCGCGATCGGCGTCGCGGGAGTCGAATTCGCCCCGAGTCACAACGCGTCAAACGGTCACATTCGGCGAGAAAATAAATATTTGGCCGAAAGCTTGCGCTGGCGACCCTCACGGCCGTATGTTTGCCTCGGTCTTACGACACTGCGTCTCGAATCCAATGGGCACTTGGATCTGCGCACAGAGCCTCTTCAGTTCGGCTATCGCCACGCTCTCGTCTCGTCGATATCCCCCCTTCGACTGACTCCAGCAGCACTCGATCTCACAGCCCACCTACTGCGCACAGGCACGTGCGACGGGCCGACGAGAACGATTGCGGCGAGCGATTCCGGACACTTCTGACGAGCTCTTCCATTTCCGTCGACATCTCGCATTGTGGCATTTGCGAGAGTTGAGCCGGCGCTCCACGCGCCATCCGCTCACGCGTCGAACGCACCCGCCCATTCGATTCCAACGCCTCGGGTCAACGGATCTCGTCCGAGCTTCGCGATTTCGCGACGTGGCTGGGCAGCCGCGCGGTACTTCGCGCCAGGTTCAACGCATTGAGCCGGCGAGAAGTAGAGAGCAGGACACAATGGGCCGGCGATGTGGGCACATCGGCCGGAGAGTTAACACTCTCAAACAGGGCACAACAATGACTGGGCACGGACCTTCGAGCACGCTGCTGCGCGCTCTCCTTCTGACGACCACGCTGATCCTCGCGGGCATCGCCTCTCAGCCGACCGCCATCGCACAGATCAAGACCAAGGAAACCGCTACCAAGACGATCAAGGCGTCGGCCGGTCTGACGACCGCCCGCTACAGCTACTTCCCGACCTCGAGCACGACCGACGGTCGTTTCGTCTCGCTCGTCGGCGCGAACCTGCAGTCGATGGCCGGCGACATCATCGAGTTCGGACTCGGTCTGCCCGGCTCCGCGGACTCGCTGCGCATCGGCATCTTCGACGGCGAGACGAGCGGCCTCTGGGATCTCGGCTCGACCGCGCTCTCGTTCAAGCTCTACGCCGACTCGCTGGCCGACGGCACCGGAGCGGTCGAGCTCGGCTCGTGGAGCGGCTCGAGCATGACCGACAACGGCTGGTTCGACATCACGCTCGCCAAGAACGATCTCGCGAAGACCTCCGACACGATCTACTTCTACCGCCTGGTCGTTCGCCTGACCGACACGACGACGAAGACGTGGAGCAACTTCAAGATCCGCACGAACGGCACGGCCGCCCTTCTTCCGCGCGCCTTCGCCTTCGCCGCCCCGCTGTTCACGACCGCCGAGGCGCGGATCCTCTATCCGAACTACCCGGCGACGTCGCAGACCACCTACAATGGCACCTGGAAGTTCTTCGTGAGCGTTCCGGATCCCATCGAGAGCATCGAGATCTGGGACGGTGACATGGACTACGGCTCGTACGACGGCATCCAGAAGGACACCGACGACGTCGACACGCCGAACTCGCTGCCGGCATGGTGCATGAGCTCGGTCGCTCGCTCGGAGGGCACCGGCACGTCGAACGACTTCATCATCCAGAACGGCGTGCGCTCGACGACGACCCGCATGACCGGCGCGCCGGCCGACGACAACTACAACACGTGGTATCGCCGCTCGCCGTCGGTCGGCTACACGCTCACCGACCCGTACGGCGTCGAGTACGAGAACGGCAACCCGTCGGGCAACCTCGAGTGGGAGCGCTTCCGCCTCAGCACGATCCTGACGTCGGCGTCGCACTACGACTACTACGCGTCGTTCCTGCCGCGCGGCACCTACCAGCTCGACCTCAACGGGATGGACATCGGCAACCTCAACGCGTGGCGCGTCTACGCCTCGATGCTCGGCGCCAGCGACACGACCGTGCTGGACTCGGGCGCGGCCGACACCTACGGACCGACGACGACGAACTTCCGCTTCACTCCGGTCTTCACCGGCGTCGACTCTTCCGGCAACCCGATTCCCGTTCTGGTGCCGACGACGAACACGAGCGGCGGCACGGGTACCTGGGGATGGTGGCAGGCCAACGGCAACCGGTGGACGGTCAACATCGTCACGGTCGGCGGCATCTCCTACACCCGCAGCGAGGCGGTCGCACTCATGGGCAACGCCGGCAGCGATCTCTGCAAGCGCATCGCCCGCGAGCTGATCGCCGCGAAGCTGAACGTCCTCAACGGCAACAACGCGGCGTGCATCCATCAGGTGATCATCGACGCCGACGCCTGGCTCATCGCCAATCCGATCGGAACGACCAACCCGAACACGGTGACCGGCAACCCGATCTATCGCGCCCTGCAGCGCTACAACACCGGCCAGTCCGACTGCGCCGGCGGCAACGGCAGCCTGCTCTAACTACAAGTCGTCGCTCAGTCGAGG
>DATLHO010000130.1:0-11352 GCA_035539855.1 Kapaibacterium sp. (SeqCode)
ATCCGATGCGATCATCAGCGCGACCTGCATCGCCGCCGCCGAGTCGATGCGCCCCGCCGTCTGCAGCCTGATGTTGCGATCGTAGTACTGATAGCCGAAGTATCCCCCGACCGCAAGCAGCAGAAGCACGAGGGCGATCCATAACCCGGCGCGGCTGCCGCGGCTCTCCTCCTCCTCGACGACCGGTCGGCTGCGACGCGGTGGCGGGACCGGCTCCGGCGCGGCGGCGGCGGTAGCCGGCAGGCCGAGGTCGCCGATCGCGACGGTGGCCGGCGAGAAGTCGTTCTCCTCGACCATCTCGAGCGCGCCGAGAAACTCGGTGGCGCTCTGGAAGCGCTCGGACGGATCCTTCGCGGTGGCCTTCGTCAGCAGTCGAACGGCTCCGGCGGGAATGCCGGGCTGGAACGAGCGCGGATCGGGCAGCGGCTTGCTCAGAATGCTCTGGATCACCTCGACGTACGCCGCGGGCGTCTCTTCGCCGCGGGCGAACGGCTTGCGCGCGGTGAGCATCTCGAAGAAGGTGATGCCGAGCGAATAGATGTCGCTGCGATGGTCGATATGCGTGCCGCGGGCCTGCTCAGGCGACATGTACTCGGGCGTTCCGAGCCCCTTCTGCGTCTTGGTCTGACCCTGCTGCCACGTGAACTTCGCGATGCCGAAGTCCGCGAGCTTGACCGCGTCGTCGTGTCGGATCAGGACGTTCGACGGCTTGATGTCGCGGTGGATGATGCCGAGGGTGTGCAGGTGGTGGACCGCGCGGAGAATCTGGCGCATGTAGCCGCGGGCGCGGTCGAACGGCAGCGGACCGGACTCCCGGTAGATGAGCTCCGAAAGCGAGCGGCCCTCGACGTACTCCATGACGAGGAAGTACTCGTCGCGGACGCGGAACCAGTCGATCAGGCGTACGATGTTGTCGTGGCCGATGCCCTGCTGCACCTCGGGCTCGCGGCGCAGGCGGCGCTCGAAGTCGGCCGCCATGTTCTCGATGCGGATCGCCTTGAGCGCGAAGACCTCGTCGGTGCCCTCGCGTGTCGCCCGGTAGACGCGACTCATCCCGCCCGACCCGATCTCCTCCCGCAACACGTACCCGTTGATGGTGCGGACCTCGAACGGCACCTCTCCGTCACGGACTCCGTCGTTGGCGTCGAGCATCTGCACTGCACTCCGAACTATTGAGAAGGGCGAAAGCGCCGCCGAAAATACGTCTTGTCGAGCGCACCGTCGTGCGCCCGACGAAATGGGCTCAAAGCGGATGCCTCAACGGCGCCGGGTGGCCTCGACGGCGCTGGCTGGCCTCAACGGCGCCGGGTGGCCTCGACGGCGCCTGAACGGCCGGCGGGTCGGACAACCGGCGTTGCACGTAGCCCGGCGGGGCCCGTTACGGCGCCCGAATCCGCCGGCGCGCGCTACCTTTGCCGGCCGATCCCCCGAATCCCGTCAAACAACCGAGATCGCACGATGAAAGGAACGCCCGTCACCGACGAGGTCATCGACTACATCAACGAGCTGTTCCCCGCCGAGGACGAGCTGCTGCGGCAGCTCCGCGTCGACGCCGAGGCGGCCGGCATCCCGCCGATCGCGATCAGCGCCGAGCAGGCAGCGTTCATGCAGGTACTGCTGCGCGGCGCCGGAGCGCGCCGCGTCATCGAGATCGGCACGCTCGCCGGCTACAGCGCGATCACCATGGCGCGTGCCCTGCCGGACGACGGAGAGCTCGTGACGCTGGAGGTCAACCCGCTCCACGCCGAGTTCGCGAGCGCGCAGATCGCCCGGGCCGGACTTGCCCACAAGGCGCGCGTGCTCACCGGCTCGGCGCTCGATCTGCTCGAACGCGACCTTGCCGGCAGCGGTCCGTACGACTTCGCCTTCATCGACGCCGACAAGCCGGCGTACCGACGCTACCTCGAGCTCCTCGTCCCGATGATGCGCTCCGGCGGGCTGATCGCCGGCGACAACGCGATGGCCTGGGGCAGGATTGCCGACGCATCCACGACCGAGGCCAATGTCATCGGCATGCGTGAGTTCAATCGCGCCGTGGCCGACGATCAGCGGCTGCAGGGGTGCCTCGTGCCGATCGGCGACGGCATGTGCCTGGCGGTCGTGCGCTGAGGGTTCGTAATTTAGGCGGCTGCCGAGGTCCATTGGTCCGACGGCATCCCCTTGCACGATCCCTCCCCGGGGAGCATCAACAGGACATGACACATCAGCAGATATACGACGAGCTCAAGCAGGTTGCCGAGCAGAAGGGACTTCTCGTCCGACTGGAGATGGGCGATTTCGACGGCGGGATCTGTACGGTCAGGGACCGGCGTGTGATCCTCGTCAACAGGCGCCACGACATTTCACGCCGGGTTCATGTCATCGCACGGGCGCTGTACGACAGTGGACTCGACGATGTCTTCATCAAGCCGGCTATTCGCGAGGTCATCGAGGACGAGGTCGCCCGGGCGCGAGCGAACTGACGGCATCGGTACGAGCACACCCCCCTAACGAGTCTCAGCATGTTCACAGGATTGATCGAGGAGATGGGAACCGTCGCGGCGATCGAGCCCGACGGCGCAGCGCGGCGCATCACGATCGCGGCAGCGACCGTGCTCGAAGGACTCGACGTCGACCACTCGGTGGCGGTCGACGGCTGCTGCCTGACGGTCGTCGAGCGCGACGAGACGAGCTTCACGGCGGTCGCGGTCGAAGAGACTCTGGCCAAGACGACGATGGGCCGCCTCAGCGTCGGTCGCCGCGTCAACCTCGAGCGCGCCCTGCGCGTCGGCGATCGCCTCGGAGGCCACTACGTGCTGGGGCACGTCGATTGTGTCGGAACCGTCGTCGAGGCCTCCGAGCGCGAGAGCTCCTGGATCTACTGGATCAGCTATCCCGCCGAGCACGGCAGCCTCGTGATCCCCGTCGGCTCGATCGCCATCAACGGCGTCTCGCTGACCGCCGCCGACGTGCGCGACGACGCCTGCATGGTCTCGATCATCCCCCACACGCACGCCGTGACAACCTTCGAAACACTCGCCGCCGGAGACCCGGTCAACGTCGAGTTCGACATGGTCGGGAAGTACGTGAGGAATTTTGTCAGATGATAGATGGTAGAGGTTAGATGTCACGATGCCGATGGTTGTTGTGCATCGTACGGTGAGCACCGGCCGAGCGGAGGCAGCTGGGTTTTGGTTATTGGTTTTTGGTTATTTGTTGTTGGCTGCACTCAACGGCGACATCCAATAACCAATAACAAATAACAAATACCCTGCACGAACGATCAAACACGGCTACCATCAGCATCGTGACATCTGACATCTGACATCTAACATCCAACATCTCTATGCCTCGCTCGCTTCGATATTTCATTCCCGAGATTTCCGAGAACGGGGTCAGCAACGAGGAGTGGCGCGAGATCGCGCGGTTGCAGCACTGGTACAACAGTGAGTTCATCTGGAGCTGTGATCGACTGGCGATGAAGCGGTTCATCCTGTTCGCCAATTACGACCGGCTGCCGGAGATGCCGTACAGGACGGCGAAGTTCCATTTTCGCAAGCGCTTTCTCGCCAAGAAGATCGAGCTGCAGGACGAGATCGCGGCGGTGCGGGCGCTCGAGGAGGAGGGACTGTTTTCGGTGCGGTGGGGCGGCGTGCGCGACAACTCGATCGCCAGCGGCATCACGCGTGTCGCCGACAACGAGTTCAATGCGTACCTGGTCTGCGAGTTCCTGTTGAAGTGCTCGACGATCGCTCGCGAGGCGACGTTCCATGTCGAGGACGAGGGTCGCTTCATCCTGCCCGGGCGGGCGATGTTTCGCGACGGCTCGGTGCTCATCGCTCGGGACGACCTCTACCCCGAGGGCATCGACGTGCCGCTCGACGTTCCGCAGGTGTTCTCGGTCGTCAACCCCGCGAAGTACGACGAGCACCCGCGCTTCGAGCAGAGCGTCGAGGACTTCGACGAGCTCGACGACGAGGAGATCCACGCCGCCTCGCACGAGTTCGGCGTGCTCGGCTTCGCGCCGAACTACGATTCGGCATGGGGCGACAACGAGGGTCTCAACCTCCAGTTGCGTGCACGCAAGGTCGAGCTCATCTAGTCGTCGTCGCCCCAGGCCGTTGATGGCGTACGGTCAGGCATCGCCCATCGGCATTTTCGTTCCGCCCGCACCGTGCGCGCCGTTGGTCACCGGCCTGCTCGCGCCCGCTCCGGTTCGTCCCGCCCTGCCGCGCTCGATCGTGCGCACCTTCACGTAGACCGAGACCGCCGCAACCATGATGACCACGAGCGACAGGCCGAGGCCGTTGCGCCGGTAGTCGAGCTCGTGCATCGCGGCGATGCCGGCCTCCTTCGCCTTCGTGCTCGTCGCCTGGCTGCTCGCGACGAGCGAGTCGACGTCGGCGACCGAGAGCGAGTGGATCATCACCCGCGCGTTGACGAGCTTGTCGCGCGCGTCCCGCAGCTCGAACTCCGGCCGGCTCACCTCCATCCCCGCTTCCGACGCCCGCGCCAGTGACCGATCGGCCGCTGCGATACTCAGCTCCATCATCGCCAGACCCGAGCGAAGCTGCTCGCCGGCACGCCACCCCTTGTCGCCTTCGCTGTGACACGAGCGGCACATCGACGCCGGGCCGGAGCCCAGGTGCTCGTCGACGGGCCTTGCGATGCCGTGCTCGCCGTGGCAGGCGACGCAGCCCGCGATGCCTCCCTCGGTGAACGGCTTCATGTGCGGACTTGCCGCGTAAAGGTCCGACTGTCGCACGTGGCACGTGCCGCAGACGTGCGCGACCGAGGCCACGCCGGGCGGCGCGGCGCCGTGATTGCCGTGGCAGTCGTTGCACGTGGGAGCGCTGAGATCCTGCTTCTCGTGCAGCGCGATGGCGTGGACGCTCGTGCGGTAGTGCGCGACCTGGTCGGTGAACACTCCGTAGGCCGTCATCAGGTCCTTGTTCCCGTGACAGCTCCCGCACGTCTTCGCGACGTTGAGCGGATGAACCGGTGCGTTCGCGTCGTCGACCTTGAGGATTCCGTGCGAGCCGTGACAGCTCACGCACGTCGCCACCTTCGTGTCGCCCTTCGCAAGCGTCTTTCCGTGTCCGCTCGAGGCGTATTCGGTCTGCTGATCGATGCGCGTTGCGGGATTGAAGCGCTTCATGATCGCCGCGTCGCTGTGACAGCGACCGCAGAACTCGGCGACAGCGGCCGGCGCGGGCGCGCCGACGAATCCCTTCGCGGCGCTCATCGACAGCTCGGCGTCGTCGGCGCCGGGGTCGCCGCCGTGACATCCCGCGCACGTGAACCCCGCGTGCCGGTGAACGCTGCCGGTCTCCAGCGCGGTGACCGAGGCCGGCCCGCCGTCGAGTCCCTCGTGGCAACTGACGCAGTTGTCGACCGCCGCCTTCTGAGCGGCGATGGGAACCGCCGCGGTCAGCAGCATCAGGAGCGCCGACACGATCGTTGCGGTCGCTCGCCGGAAGCCTCCGGCATTCGGTGAGAGCTCTATCATCGTTCGCCTCTCAGTTCATGTAGCCGAGCACGGTCAGCACCACGATGTACAGAATCGCGACGACGCCGATGATCGTGAAGACGGGAGACCTCAGGCCGCGCGCGGTGCGGCGGTCGAGGAACGGCGCGAAGAGGAAGAACAGTCCGACGAGTCCGAAGGCGACGACACCGAAGGTCTCCCCCTCCATCCAGAGCACGTGTGCCGGGAGCATCTTCAGCGTCTGGAACATGAACATGAAGAACCACTCGGGCTTGATGCCGACCGGCGCGGAGGAGAACGGATCGGCCTTGGTGCCGAGCTCCCACGGCATCATCGCCGCAAGGGCAGCGAGAATGCCGAGCGCGATGAGCCAGCCGACGGCGTCGCGCATGATGAAGCTCGGGACGAACTTCATCCGGCGCAGCGGTCGCTTCTCCCACGCCGGAGAGACGCTCATGCCGTGGCGCTGCACGAGGAACAGGTGCGCGACGACGAGCAGCGTCGTGATCGCGGGCAGGACGGCGACGTGGAAGCCGTAGAAGCGGGTGAGGGTCGCGCCGCTGACGTCGTCGCCGCCGCGGAGGAACCGCATCAGGTCGGGTCCGACGACCGGGATTGCTCCGGCGATGTCGGTGCCGACCTTCGTCGCGAAGAAGGCGAGGCTGTTCCAGGGCAGCAGGTACCCGCTGAAACCGAAGCCGAGCACGACGAAGAACAGGATCATCCCTGTGACCCACGTGAGCTCGCGCGGCGGACGGTACGCCTTGAGCAGGAAGACGCTGAGCAGGTGTGTGAAGAGCGTCGCGACCATGAGGTTCGCCGACCACGAGTGCACCGAGCGCACGAGCCAGCCGAAGCTCACTTCTGCGCTGATGAACTGCACGCTCTCGAACGCCTCCGCGGCGCTCGGCTTGTAGTACAGCAGCAGCAGGATTCCGGTGACGACCTGCACGCTGAAGAGGAACAGCGTCATGCCGCCGAGATAGTACCAGACGGTGTGCCGGTAGATCGGCACCTCCTTCTTTCGCGCGAGCTCGCGCAGCGGCTCGAGGCCGACGCGGTCGTCGATCCACTGTCGGGTCGTGGGGAGTGCGGCGATCTTGTCCATGGCTCACCCCTTCGAGACGATGATGTCGTCACCGCGCACGGTCACGACGTAGGCTTCGAGTCCCTTCGGCGGAGGACCCGAGACGGCACGGCCGGCGAGATCGTAGTGTCCGTTGTGACAGGCGCACCAGACGTGGCGCAGGTCGTCGCGATACTGCACGGTGCAGTCGAGGTGGCTGCACGTCCCGTCGAAGGCCTTGTACTCTCCCTCGGACGTCCTGATGAGCAGTCCGGCTCGATTGCCGAACTGGAACGTCCTGCCGCTGTTGGGCTTCAGCTCGCCGACCTTCGCGGCGACGACGCTGCGCTGCGCCGCCTCGGGCAGCCTCGGCGGCGCCATGTAGCGGAGGATCGGGTAGAGCACGGCGAGAATCGTCGTGCCGACGCTCGTGCTCAGGATGATGCTCAACAGCCGGCGTCGCTCCGGTCGGACCCCTTCGGTCGCGCTCATGGGATACCTCGGGCTGAGACGGAACGGCGCACACGTCCCCCGGCCGCTTCGCGTGCGCGAGGGTCGTGCCGCCGTTCTCGAGCTGATGGGAATTGGATGCGGCCGCGATGTGCGGCGTTCGAACGCGTCGTGGGCCGGGCGTCGCTCAGCCGGCCTTCAGGCCGACGAGCCAGTCGGCGAGCGTGCCGAGCTGCTCATCGCTGCCCTTGAACTTCAGCACGTGCTTCCGGCCCTCGATCGCCTCCTCCTTCTTCAGGAACTTGACGATGAACGCCGCGGTTCGGCGGGTGCCGACGGTCGACAGATCGGGCGGGGTCTTGGCGGTGGCCGCTCCGGTGCGCGCGATGCCGGCCGCCGAGATCGCATGGCAGGTCGAGCATTTGTTCTCGACGAAGATGCTCTTGCCCGCGCCGTCGGCCGAGACGGCGCCGACGGCGGCGAGCCCCGCGATCGCTGCCAGGAGAGTCAGTCGGGAGATCGCCGTGGAAGTCATGATCGCCTCGGACTGTTGATGGTAGGATTCGATGCGACCTCAACATAGACGCGATCATTCTCACGGAACATGAGAGTTGTCATGTTTCGAGTCGTAAGAATCAAGTTCTTTGTTGTACAGAATTGTAGCGAGTCGTTCCCGGAGATGTCCCCGGCGTCGGCGGCCGACGCGTCTCTGTTTCCCGCGCCCGAAGGCGCGAAACACTCAACAGGAGCTGGCCATGGATACCTATGGTTCCGATGGATCACTCTCGGGTCTCGCGTTCGTGCTCCTGATTGCCACTGCGATCGGGCTGCACCTGTTCATCGGCTACTGTCTCAAGCGGATCGTCGAGAAGATGGGCGACGACGAGGTCGTCGATCTGTGGTGGATTCCGATCGTCAACGTCCTGCTGCTGCTTCGCGCGGCGGACAAGTCCGGCTGGTGGCTCGTGTTGCTGGTGGTGCCCGGCGTCAACCTGATCGCCGGGATCTACCTGTGGGTCGAGACGTCGAAGCGACTCGGCAAGGGTGTGGTTCCCGGTGTGGTCGCCGGGCTGTTCGGTGTGGGCATCCCCTACCTGGCGTTCAGCGACGACGAGCCGGTCATCGCCGCCTGAGCCGATCCCTCACCGGACAACGCGATGGCGCCGCGGCACACGCTGCGGCGCCATCGCCGTGCTTTCGGGTTTCTCCGACTCCGGGCGTATGTTGGGCGAGCCCGTGTCGTTCGTACCTTCACGATCACAATCGAGCCGACACAAATCAGGATACGACTCGCGCCACTACGCAGCCCCCATGCAGAACGACGAACAGAGAACGGACCCGATTCGTGACTTCAACACACTGACGCCCGAGATGGCGATCGCGCTCGTCGAACAGCAGCTCGGCGTCAGTTGCACCAATCTCTGCCGGCCGCTCAACAGCTACATCAACCGCGTCTTCGAGATCGGCCTGATGGATGGCGGCGCGGTCGTCGCGAAGTTCTACCGTCCCGGTCGCTGGTCGCTCGCCGCGCTGCGCGACGAGCACACGTGGCTCATCGAGCTGGCCGAGCGCGACATCCCGGTGATCGCGCCGCTGACCGCCGGCGACGGTGGCACGATCGGCGTGCATCGCGGCATGTACTTCACGGTCTTCCCGAAGAAGCTCGGACGCTCGATCGACGAGCCGAGCTATGATCAGTGGGAAGAGCTCGGGCGGCTGCTCGCGCGCGTGCACCTCGTCGGCGAGATGCATCCGCCGGAGAACCGCATCATCATGGGCCCGGAGGAATCGACGCGCCAGCACGTCGACTTCATCCTCTCCCGCGGCGTCGTGCCGCACAACCTGCGCGACGACTTCGAGCGCGCGGCCAACGAGACCATCGAGATGATCGCGCCGCTGTTTCGCGGCGTCGAGCGCATCCGGATTCACGGCGACTGCCACTACGGCAACATCGTCTACCGTCCGGGCGAGTCGTTCTACCTCATCGACTTCGACGACATGGCCGTCGGCCCGCCCGTGCAGGATCTCTGGATGCTGCTGCCGGGCTACGCCGCCGAGTCGCGCGCGGAGATCGAGATGATGCTCGAGGGATACGAGACCTTCCGTCCGCTCGATCGCCGGACGCTCAAGCTGATCGAGCCGCTGCGCGCGATGCGGTTCCTGCACTTCCTCGCCTGGTGCGCGGTGCAGGCCAGCGACGGCAGCGCCTCGCGCCTGGCCCCGGGCTGGGGCACGACGTCGTACTGGCAGACCGAGATCGCCGACCTGCGCCGACAGCAGGAGGAGATCGCCGCGTCACGCAACGTGTCGTGGTCGCTCGGTTGATGCCGGCGCCGCCGTACCGACGGCCGCGACGCCTGCCCTTGATGCTTCTTCTATGATCAGTCGACTCGCAATCACATCACTCCTCCTCCTTGCGCTCCTGTTGCAGTGGGCGCCGGAGGCGCGCGCGCAGGATGACGCCGAGACGCACGAGCTCCTACCGCTCGACGACGATCACGGCGAGATGCCGCCCGGCGGGCTGCCGTCGGCGCTCGATCCCTCCGTCGCCGCGAACTATGGCTACGGCTACGACGATCTGCTCGCGGACATGACCGAGTGGACGAAGAGCGCCCGGGTGAGCGTCGGCTCGATCGGCCGGAGCGTCCAGGGCCGCACGCTCTGGCAGTTGTCGATCACCTCTCCCGCGAACCTCGTCGAGCCCCGCGCGGTCATCGCGATCCACGCGCGCACGCATCCGAACGAGCCGCAGTCGTCGCACGTCGTCAACGCGATCATCCGGCACCTGCTCTCCGACGATCCGGCGATGGCGAAGCTCCTCGAGAAGACCGTCTTCACCATCGTCCCGATGTACAACCCCGACGGCGTCGAGGGACAGCTCGGCCGCGGCAACGCCAACGGCGTGGACCTCGAGCGGGAGTGGGACAAGGAGCCGGCAGAGATCGAGGCCGCGCAGCTCAAGGCGCGCTATTCCGCGTTGATGGGCTCGCCGACACCGATCCGCGTGATGCTCAACCTGCACTCGGCCTACCTCTGCAAGCGCTACTTCGTCTACCACGTCGCCGAGGCGACGTCGGCGTCGTTCGCTGCCGAGCAGCAGCGCTTCATCGAGGGCGTTCGCAAGTACTTCCTGCGTGGCATCGAGCCGTGGCACTACTATCAGAGCTGGCAGGACGGGGCACCGACGCACTTCCCGGAGAGCTGGTTCTGGAACAACTTCCGCGAGTCGGTGATGGCGCTGACGTACGAGGACATGCACTGCGCGGCGAACGGCGAGTACGACACGACGGCCTACGCAATCCTTCGCGGGATCGCCGACTACCTCGAGATCGACATCAGCGTCGAGCAGGAGCACGAGGAGCCCGACGTGATTGCGCGCTCGCTGCTGCGCAGCGTCGTCCCGAATCCGTTCTCGAGCGTCGCGACGATCCGCTACGCCCTCGCCGCCGATGCGCACGTCACGCTGCGGGTCTTCGATGCGGTCGGTCGTGAGGTCGCGCTGCTGGCCACCGGCAGACAGGTCGCCGGATGGCACGAGATCCGCTGGTCGGCTCCCGAGTTCGCCGCCGGCGCCTATTACGTGGTGCTCCAGGCGGGCGCGACGACCAACACGCTCCCCATCCTGAAGATTCGCTGACATCACGCAACCGAGAGGAGCATGAGGATCTGCTACGTCGCATCGGAGGTCGTCCCCTTCGCAAAGACCGGAGGGCTCGCCGACGTCTCCGGAGCGCTGCCGAAGTACGTCGCCGCGGCGGGACACGACATTCGCGTGGTCATGCCGGCATACAAGTCGATCGCCTGGGCGACGCACGGGATCGCGCACGTTCCGGGCATGGAGCGACTCTCGATCGACCTCGGCGGAGAGACGATCGTCTTCGGAATCGCGACGACGACATTGCCGGGCTCAAACGTCCCGGTCTTCTTCGTCGACTGCCCGCGGTTCTTTCATCGCGACGCGATCTACACCGACAGCGCCGACGAGTATCTGCGGTTCGCACTGCTCTGCCGCGCCACGATCGAGCTCTGCCAGCGAACGCAGTGGGCTCCGGACGTCTTCCACTGCCACGACTGGCAGACCGCGCTGATCCCGTTGCTGCTTCGAACGCAGTACGCGTGGGATCGCCTCTTCGCCGGCGCGCGCACCGTGCTGACGATCCACAACATCGGCTACCAGGGGATCTTCCCGTCGAGCGCGATCGACGCGCTGGGGCTCGGCGGATGGAGACAGATGTTCCACCAGGACGACATCCGCGCCGGGATCGTCAACTACCTGAAGACGGGAATCCTCTATGCCGACGTCCTGACGACCGTCAGCGTCACGTACGCGCGCGAGATCCAGACGCCCGAGTACGGCTCGGGCCTGCAC
>DATLHO010000131.1:0-11988 GCA_035539855.1 Kapaibacterium sp. (SeqCode)
GTGCATCGGCGCGATCGGAGCCGCCTTCGACGACAGCACGTACGACTTCGGGATGGAGCGCGTCGAGCTGATCGACGGCTCGCGCAACGTCGAGCTCGTGACCTACGACGCGACCGCGGGCATCGACTCGATCCGCTTCCGACTGCAGCTCACCGATCCGTACCAGGACGGCTACGCCGTGCTCTTCGCTGTCGACACCGCCGGACTCGACGCCACCGCGCGCTTCGACGTCAAGGGCTTCACCGTGGGGATCACCTCCGACCAGCGCGGTCCGGTCACCGTCGACACGCTCGCGTCGCTCAACGGCAGAGCGTTCTGTCGAACGGTGACGCTGTACAACTACGGGCGCTTCGAGCAGCGCATCGAGAAGCTCAACATCCAGCCGATGCTGCCCGGGCTCACCGTCGGCACGACGATGCCGCTGGTGATCCCGCCGGGAGCCCGACGCGACATCCAGGTCTGTTTCCAGCATGCCGGCGACACGGCGTTCGACGTCTCGGTGGCGATCGACAACGGGTGCATCGAGCGGGCGATCGCGATCGTGCCTGTCGTCAGCGGCATCGACTCGATTCCGCCGCAGGTCGACATCAGCGCCGACTTCTGCCGCGAGGACGTCACGATCACGCTCAACGAGCTCGGCACGTTCAACTCCGGACTCGACCACCTGACCCAGAACCGGCTCGACAACGCGATCCTCACGGTCTCGCCCGAGCTGCCGGCCAAGAGCGCGCTGCTGACGCTGACGAAGATCGATCCGCGCAAGGACCTCATCTACGATATCGTGATCGTCGACCAGGTGGGTCGCCAGACGCGCATCTCCGACACCGTCGGCGGGTTCACGCTCGCCGCGTACCAGTCGCCGACGCAGGTCGGGCTCCGCTTCGAGGAGCCGTTCCGCCACCAGTCGCTGGTCTTCGGACAGCAGACGTGTGACTCGATCGTCATCGAGAACTACGGCCTGCTGACACTCGAGCTCGGCCGGCCGAGACTGCTCGGCAACCTGGCGTACTCGATTCCGCCCATGCAGCTTCCGATCGTCCTGGCGCCGGGCGAGCGCCGGGCGATCGCGGTCTGCGTCACGCCGCTGGCCGCGGGCGAGCAGATCGACACGCTCGTGCTCGATTTCGCCTGCGGCACGATCGACGAGCGCGTCGAGATGATCACGCTGGTCGAGCCGCTGAGGGTCAGCGGCCGTGACCGCTGCGGCAACGAGCTCCACGTCGCCGTCGGCGGCGCGGCACGGCGCAACTTCCTCGCGCTGCCGCACCCGAATCCGGCCGGCGGCACGAGCGCAACCCTTACCTTCGGCCTGCGACAGGCCGAGCCCGTGACGCTCGCGATCCACGACGCGATGGGCGACGTGGTCGATCGCCTGCTCGTCGACGACGTGATGCCGGCCGGGATCTCCCGGATCGAGGCGCAGGTCGGTCGCTATCCGGCCGGTGTCTACTACGTCCGGATGTCGACGCCGAGCGGCGCGCTTCAGACCGAGAAGCTCGTGATCAGACGTTGAGTCGAGCTCCGCTCAAGAAGCTCGCGATCAGACGCTGAGTCGAGCTCCGCTCAAGAAGCTCGTGATCAGACGCTGAGTCGAGCTCCGCTCAAGCACGTTTCCGCCGTCTCTCCCCTCCGGGACGGCCTCCCGCACTCCCAATCGATCGGCGCCGCCGCCGGCGCCGGGTCGCTCATGGCCACGACGGAGCGAAGCCACGATGATTCGAACGCTGCCCTCGTACCGAGCCCTGCTCGCTGTTGGACTTCTGTTGCTCCTGCCGCTGACGCGCGCCGACGCGCAGCACGACACGCGGGGCCGCGCGTTCTGGATCACGTTCATGGCGAACTACAACGGCGGGTTCGATCCGACCGAGATGCGGCTGTACCTCGCCTCGGAGACGCCGACGACCGCCCGAGTGATCTACCACCTCAACGACGACACCGTCACCGTCCCGATCCCGTTCGCGCGCACGGCCGTCGAGGTCGACATCGCGCTGCTCTTCGGTCCGTCGGTCGAGCTCGGCGACGGCGAGGTCCGCGCCATGAAGGCGATCGAGGTCATCGCCGATAACGAGATCACCTGCTACGGCGCCAACATCCGGCACCTCTCGGCCGACGCGTTCCTCGCGCTTCCCGACGATGTCCTGACCACCCGCTACATCGTTCTCGCGTATCCGAACGCGTGGCTCGAGGCGTCCTTCGGCAGCCAGGGCGAGTACGACCAGCCCTCGCAGTTCGCCATCGTCGCGACCGAGGACGGCACGACCATCCGGATCGATCCGGCGGCACAGCTCGTCGGACGCCGGCAGGAGACGTTCACGATCACGCTGGATCGGGGAGAGGTCTTCAACGGCCAGGCGGTCGTCGCGCGTTACCAGGATGTCAGCGGCACCGAGATCCGCGCGAACAAGCCGATCGCGGTCTTCGCCGGCAACCGGCGCACGTCGATCCCGCTGCAGGTCGGAAACTTCCGCGACCACCTCATCGAACAGCTTCCGCCGCTCGAGGTCTGGGGTCGCGAGGCGATCGTCACGCCGCATGCGACCGTCGTCGACCCGTCGCTCGTGCCGTACGAGGCGGTCGTGCGCGTGCTCGCCGCGTTCGACGACACCCGCTGGCAGATCAACGGCGTCGAGCAGACGCCGCTGTCGAAGGCGACCTCGGTCGAGATCCCTCTCGACGTCGCGAAGCACATCACCGCCTCGGCGCCGATTCTCGTCGCGCAGTACGAGCACTCCGCCGGCTACGACAACAGCGGTCCGGTGGAGATCACGCTTCCCGGCGATCCGTTCATGATGCTCATCCCGCCGACCGAGCAGTTCGACACCGCCTACGCGTTCCAGTCGGTCGAGTACCAGGGGTTCGAGGAGCTCATGCACTTCGTCAACGTGGTCGTGCCGACTCCCGGCATCGCCTCGCTGCGGCTCGACGGATCACCGATCGTCGCCGGGTGGCAGCCGACCCCGAAGCCGGGCTACAGCTACGCGCAGGTGCGCGTCAATCCGGGAGCGCACGACATCCGCGGCGATTCGGCGTTCGGGATCTTCGTCTACGGATTCGGACCGGCGATCTCCTACGGCTATCCGGGCGGTCTGCTGTTCCGCACGCTCGTGCACGACTTCGAGCCGCCCGATCTGGAGCACCTTCCGGTGTGTCTGGGGATGGAGGGCATGGCCTACGACAGCCGCATCACCGACACGGGCATCGATTCGCTCTACGCGCTGCCGAGCTCGCGCAACGTGACGATCACGGTCGACCCGTTCGCGCCCGGCGCCGACACGGTGCGCTACCACGCCGCGCTCATCGACCCGTACAACGACGGTGTCGTCGCGGTCAAGGCGATCGATTCGGCGGGCCGCTCGCGCACGATGAGCTCACCGCTCGCGGGCTTCACCGTTCGTGCTCCCGGCATGAACGGCAGCGTGCCGGTGACGCTCGACACGCTCCGGCTGTTCACGCGGACCGACACCTGCCTGACGGTGATGCTCGAGAACTACGGCATCTTCCCGCAGACCGTGACGAGCCTGACGCTCACGCCGCCCATCACGGGCGTGCAGGTGACCACGGCGATGCCGATGGTGATCGCGCCGGGCGAGCGCGTGCCGATCACGCTGTGCGCCGGCGACTGGGCCGACACGATCGCGGTGACCGTCATCGGCGTCACCAACGATTGTCGCGAGCGCTCGGTCGCGCTGCTTCCGATCATCGCGGGCATCGACTCGATCCCGCCCGACATCAGCTCCGGCGAGTTCTCCTGCGGCAGCGGCGTCGTGGTGACGTTCACCGATCGCAACGCCGTCGGCTCGAAGATCCGCCATCTGTTCGTCGACACGCTCATCAACGCGACCGAGGTGCGTCGCGGGGCGACGCCGTCGCCGTTCGTCGACATCGAGCTGGCGCCGATCGACCCGTATCGCGACGTCGTCTACCAGGTGCGGGTGGTGGACATGGCCGGCAACGAATCGGTCCGCCGCGACACCGTCGGAGGGTTCACGCTCGCGGTGCTCGACAACGGTCGCGACAGCGTCTCGGAGCGCTTCGGTCGACCATTGCGCGTCGCCGAGCTGATCCCGGGCGCCGGGCGCTGCGACAGTATCGTGCTGCACAACTACGGCGCGCGGCCGCTGACGGTCTCGACGCTGCGCTTCCGCGGCAATCGCGGCTACAGCATCCCGCAGGCGCAGCTCCCGTTCACGATCCCGCCGCACTCCGATCGCCGGCTCGAAGTCTGCGTCGAGGCCGGCGGCACCGGACAGGTGATCGACACGCTCGAGCTGGCCGACGCCTGCGGTCGCGCCGACGCGCTCGTGCTGCGCGCAAGCGTGCCCGGGCTGACGACGACCGACCGGTGCGAGAGCATCCTGTCGGTGGTGACGAGCGGAGCGACGAAGAGGAACTTCCTCGCGCTCCCGCATCCGAATCCGGCGACCGGGGCGACCGCGACCGTGACCTTCGGCCTGTCGCGGCCCGCCGCCGTGACGCTCACGCTGTTCGACGCCCAGGGCACCGTCGTCGAGCGCCTGCTCGACGACGCGGCCATGCCCGAGGGAATCACCCGGATCGAGACGCTGATCGGAGGACATCCGGCCGGCGTGTACTACCTGCGCATGGGGACCCCGGAGGGGATGCTTCCGGCCGAGAAGCTCGTGATCCACCGCTAGGCGGCCGATGGGAGCGCGCCACGCTCTCTCGGACGCGCGGTGATCGCATCGCGCGGCGACATCGTCGCGCGCGCAGGGGTGCCGGGGGATTCTCCGCGGCGTCCGCAACTTCGCCCGGACAGCCGTGTTATCCGGGCGTCCGCCGCGGCGCGATCGTCCCTGCGTGCCGGACAGCCACGTGCCCATTCCCGGAGCTCAGCCACGATGCCCCATTCGTTTCCCGCTACCCGCACCGCTCTCATCGTCCTCTTCCTGTTGTCGCTCTGTGCGCCGTTGCGTGCGCAGCACGACACCCGGGGCACGGCGTTCTGGGTGACGTTCATGTCGAGCTGGGGAGGCGGCGAGAATCTCGAGACGCCCGATATGCGGCTGTACCTCTCGAGCGAGGTTCCCACGGTCGCGCGCGTGATCTACTTCGGCGGCGCCGACACGATGATCGTTCCGCTACCGCGGGCGCGCACGGCCGTCGAGGTCGACATCACGTCGCGCTTCGGGCAGGACGTCGAGCTCGGGCTCGGCGAGGAGTTCTCGCCGAAGGGAGTGCAGATCATCGCCGACGACGAGATCACGTGCTACGGCGTGACCATTCGCAATCTCTCGGCCGACGCCTTCGTGGCGCTGCCGGAGGACGTGCTGACCAACGCCTACATCGTCCTCGCCTATCCCAACGGATTCATCCGCGGTGGCTCGGCGTACTACGATCAGCCCTCGCAGTTCGCGATCGTCGCGACCGAGGATGGAACGACGGTGCGGATCGATCCTTCGGCCCAGCTCGTCGGACGCGCGCAGGCGACCTACACGATCACGCTCGATCGGGGAGAGGTGTACAACGGGCAGGCGGTGACCGGGCGGCTGCAGGACGTCAGCGGAACCGAGATCAAGTCGAACAAGCCGGTCGCGGTTTTCTCGGGCGTGCGTCGCGCATCGATCCCGGTGCGGATCGGATTGTACCGCGACTTCCTCGTCGAGCAGATGACGCCGCTCGAGACGTGGGGAAAGGACGCGATCATCACGCCGCACTACCCGATTCGTCCGCAGTCGACCGACACCGCGGTCGTGCGCGTGCTCGCGGCGTTCGACAACACGCGCTGGCAGATCGACGGCGTCGAGCAGCCGCCGCTGATGAGCGCGGCCTCGGTCGAGATTCCGCTGTTGCGCTCGATGTTCATCACCGCGAGCGATCCGATCCTCGTCGCGCAGTACGAGCACTCGGTCAACGCCGGCGGCGGCAACGCTCTGGGCGATCCGTTCATGATGCTCATTCCGCCCGTCGAGCAGTTCGATCGATCGTACGTGTTCCAGGCGGTCAGCCACCCCGAGTTCGTCTCCGATGCCCACTTCGTCAACGTCGTGATCCCGAGCGTCGCGACCGGATCGCTGCGCCTCGACGGTGCGCCGGTCGTCGCGACGTGGCGGCCGACGCCGAAGGCCGGCTACAGCTTCGCGCAGATCAACGTGACGCCCGGCTCGCACAACATCGACGCGGACTCGGCGTTCGGCCTGTACTCCTACGGGTTCGGCCGCGCCACGTCCTACGGCTACTCCGGCGGCATGCTCTTTCGCCGGCTCGTCCACGACTTCGAGCCGCCGGGACTGGAGCCGACCGGGATCTGCCTCGGCATGGATGGCGTCGCGAGCGATGCGCGGATCACCGACAGCGGCATCGACTCGCTCTACGCGCTGCCGAGCTCGCGGAACGTCGCGGTGCGCATCGATCCGTTCACGCCCGGCGCCGACACCGTGCGCTACCGCGCGACGCTGGTCGATCCGTACCAGGACGGCATCGTCGCGATGAAGGTCGTCGACAGCGCCGGCCGATCGAGGACGATGAGCAATCCGATCGCGGGGTTCACCGTGCGGACCGTCGGGATGGCCGCGAACACGGCGCTTGCGCTCGACACGCTTCGCCTGCTCAACCGCGCCGACACGTGCATCGACATCACGATCGAGAACTACGGCCGGTTCCCTCAGACGATCTCCTCGCTCGTGCTCGACCCGCCGGTGCCGGGCGCCGGTTACAGGACGGCACTGCCGCTGGTCATTGCACCGGGGGAGCGGGCGACGCTCAGGCTCTGCGCGGCCGGCTGGGCCGACACGGTGCTGAGCACGCGACTGGTGATCGTCGGCGACTGTCTCGACCGGGCCGTCGCGGAGCTGCCGATCATCTCCGGCATCGACACGACGCCGCCGAGCATCAGCTCGAGCGACGCCGCCTGCCGCGGAACGGTGCTGCTGACGTTCACCGACCGCAGCGCCGTCAACTCGACGATCAGCTCGGTGACGTTCGATTCGCTTTTCAACGCGCGGGTCGTCCGACAGGGGGATTTCCCGGCGAGCGTGGTCGAGACCGAGCTGGAGCCGATCGACCCTCGTCGTGATCTCGTCTACCAGGTGCGCGTCATCGACGGTTCGGGCAACGAGACCGTGCGTCGCGACACGATCGGCGGCTTCACGCTCGCGATGCTCGACGACGCGCGCGACAGCGTCGCGATTCGCTTCGAGCGAGACCTGCGACTCGAGCGCATCATTGCCGGCGACGGCCGCTGCGACAGCGTCGTGCTGCACAACTACGGCGGCCGTACGCTCACGCTGACGACGCTGCGATTCGCGGGCAACCGCGGCTTCAGCGTGCCTCCGTCGCAGTTGCCGCTGGCGATTCCGCCGTACGGCGACCGGACGCTCCTCGTCTGCGTCGAGGCCGACGGCAACGGGATCCTCAACGACACGCTGCTGCTGGCCGATGCCTGCGGTCGCTCCGAGCTCGTCGTGCTGCGCGTGGCCGTTCCGCCGGTGCTGACACAGGACGGATGCAACAGTGTCATTTCCGTGATGACCGTGGGCGCGTCGAAGCGTACCTTCATCGCGACCCCGTTCCCGAATCCCTCCCGCGGGACGATCGTCACGGTCGACCTCGGCCTCGCCAGCGACGGCGCGGTCACCCTCGAGCTCGTCGACGCCGGCGGCACCACCGTCAACACGGTGCTCGACCACGCGTCGATGCGAGCGGGATTGCACCGCGTCGCCTTCGACGTCGCATCGCTCGATAACGGCACCTACTTCTGCCGGCTCCGCACCGACGGCGGCTCGCATGCCACCGGGAGGCTGGTCGTGCAGCGTTAGGCGCGCGCCTCGCACCACGATCATCCCCGCGTCGAATCGCGGGGACAGCCCTCGGAGGCTCGGATGAACGCGTCGCTCCGCATTGCCTGCACGCTCACGATGCTCCTGCTCTCCGCGCACGTCGCGGTTGGGCAGGGACACGACAGCCAGGGCCGGGAGTTCTGGATCTCGTTCCTCGAGAACTACGGCTCCGGAGGCGGCGCCGAGCAATCCGACCTCCGCCTCTATGCCGCCAGCAACGGGCCGACGACGCTGCGCGTGCTCTACCACGCGACCGGTGACGAGCGCCAGATCGTGATTCCCTCGGGCGGACTCCCGATCGAGATCGACGTGCGCGCTCTCTTCGGCGACATCGAGATCACCGGGTCGGAGGAGCTCTCGCGCAAGTCGCTGCTCGTGCGCTCCGACGACGACATCACCCTTTACGGCGTCAACGTGCGCCGCATGTCCTCCGACGCCTTCCTCGCACTGCCCGCCGACGTCTTCACGCGCCGCTATGTCGTGCTCGCCTACCAGAACGGCGTCAGCTCCGACGCGCAGGGATTCTACGAAGTCGACATGCCGTCGCAGTTCTGCGTCATCGCGACCGAGGACGGCACGACGGTGCGCATCGATCCCTCCGCGCCGATCGTTGCGCGCGGCTCCCGCCCGTTCACTGTCGAGCTCGATCGCGGCGAGGTGTACTTCGCGCAGGCGGAGCTCGACGCCGAGTGGGATCTCAGCGGCACAGCGGTGCAGTCGACGAAGCCGGTCGCCGTCTTCGCGGGCGTGCGCCGCACGGCGATCCCGGCCGACGTCGGGAATTTCCGCGATCACCTGATCGAGCAGATGCCGCCGGTCGAGGTCTGGGGACGCGAGGCGATCGTCACGCCGCATTTCCCCGTGACGCCTGCATCGCGCGAGATCGCGATCGTGCGCGTGCTCGCCGCGTCGGACAACACGGAGTGGGCGATCGACGGCGTGCGCCAGACGCCGCTTGCGCGCGCGCGTGCCGTCGAGCTGCCGCTGACGCGCGCGATGCGGATCACCGCCGATCGTCCAATCCTCGTCGCGCAGTACGAGCACTCGGTCAACGCGAGCGATTCGATCAGCGAGGAGTTCGAGCTCGGCGATCCGTTCATGATGCTCGTGCCGCCGCCGGAGCAGTTCGACACGTCGTACGGATTCCAGAGCGTCGGGCACCAGGAGTTTCTGCGGCACTTCATCAACATCGTCATCCCGCGCGCCGGGCTCGCCTCGCTCGAGCTCGACGGCACGCCGGTGACCGGAGCGTTCGTGCCGATCCCGGGGTCGATCTACGGCTACGTGCAGTACGAGCTCGACGCCGGCGCGCACGTGATCCGATCCGACTCCGCGTTCGGGCTCTTCGCCTACGGATACGGTCGTGCGAACTCCTACGGGTACGTCGGCGGCATGGCGTACCGCCGGTTCGTCCACGATTACGAGCCGCCGTCGATCGAGCAGGTCGTCGAGTGCGGCCACCTGCGCGGCGTCGTCGCCGACGACCGCGTGACCGACACCGGTATCGACTCGTGCTACGCGCTCGCGGAGAGCCGCAACGTCCGCGTCGTGATCGAGCCGTTCGAGAGCGCCGCCGATTCGGTTTTCTACAGCGCGGAGCTGGCCGATCCGTGGCGCGACGGGATGGTCGCGATACGCGCCATCGACTCCACCGGACGCTCGCGCACGCAGACGACGCCGATCGCCGGATTCACCGTTCGGATCGCCGGCGCTCCCGACGACGGCTCGCTCGCGCTCGACACGCTGCGCACGTTCAACGGCGCGACCGGCTGCGGCGAGGTCGAGGTCACCAACGACGGACTCTACGAGCAGACCATCACGGACATCCGGTTCGCGCCGGCTTCGCCGTCGATGCTCGCGACGACGGCGCTGCCGATCACCCTGAAGCCCGGCGAGCGCGCGGTGGTGCGTTACTGCGCGAGCTGGCCGGGCGACACCGTGATGAGCGCGCGGATCATCATCGGCACAGGATGCGTCGACCGACCGCTGGCGACCGTCACGCTCGACAGTCGCACCGACACGCTCGGACCCGATCCGATGGTCGAGCGGGGCGGATGCGCCGGCGAGCTGAGCCTGCGCTTCGTCGAGGCCGGCCGCAGCTCGTCGGGCATCGCGGCGATGGAGCTGACGCGCCTTGCGAACTGCCGCGTCGAGAGTCGTGTGCCGGAGCGCATCACCGGCGCGATCGGCGAGCTGCGCTGCCGCCTCGTCGTGCTCGACGCGCGCTACGACGCGTTCGTCGAAGGCTGGGTCGAGGACGTGGCGGGCAACCGCGAGACGTTCGTCGACACGATCGGTGGCTTCACCTGCGCGATCGTCGACGGTCCGCTCGACACGATCTCCGTCTCGCGCGGCGCGGGCTGGCGCGCCGCCGGCCTGGTCTACGGCGACCAGCGCTGCGACACCCTGACGGTCGTCAACTACGGCGTGCGCGCGGTGCGAATCACGCGCGCGACGCTCGACGACAACCGCGCGATGAGTGTGCCGCCGTCGCAACTGCCGATGACCGTCCTGCCGGGCGAGCGACGCCCGATCGTCGTCTGCCTCGAGGGTCGCGGAGGCGACGAGGTCGACGACACGCTCGCGCTCGTCGACGACTGCGGGCACGTCGAGCGCGCGGCGCTGGCGGCGCGCGTTGCGCCGATCGTCGTCGGCGGAGCCGACCGCTGCAACAACGCGCTGAGCATCCGGTCGGTGGGCGCGGCGCGACGGACGTTCCTGGCGCCTCCGTTGCCGAATCCCTCCGCGGGAGGCCCGGTCGCGATCGACGTCGGCCTCGCCGCCGGCGGAGCGGTCTCGCTCGAGCTCTTCGACGCCGACGGCCGGCCTGCCTCCACGATCCTGCGCAACGAGCCGCTCGAGGCCGGACTGCATCGCGTCGTCGCCGATCTGTCGCGACTCGGCACCGGCAGGTACTTCCTGCGCCTCTCAATCGGTGAGGATGTGCTCGTCGAGCCCGTGGTGGTTATGCGATAGGGGGTGGTCGCGCGCTTGCGGTGCGCCGGATCCTACCGATATTCGTGCGCACAAGAGCGCGGCGGCCGTCCATCCGCCGGCTCGCGCCACGTCCGTCGTTTCGGCAGGTCCCCCCCATGTCCCGAACGCTCCGCCGTCCAGCATTCCTGCGAACCAACCTTCCGGCGCTCCTGCTCCCGGCGCTTCTGCTTGTGGTCTTCGCGGCGCACGACGCGCACGCGCAGCACTCCGTCGCGACACGCCCCGACGCCTGGGGACGCCGGTTCTGGCTGGCGTTTCCGCCGAACACGGGCTCCGGCGTCAACGAGATCACCGAGCTGCACCTGGCGATCCGCGCGCTCGAGCCGGCAACGGTGACGATCACGTCGTTCGATCGGGACTCGAGCATCACGGTGAAGGCGGGCACGGGCACGAGCGCGACGATCGTCAAGCTCGAGCGGTCGTTCGCGGGGATGCTCGACCTTGCGCCGCTCGAGCTCCGCAGCCGCAAGTCGTTCCTCGTCGAGTCGACCGCCGACGTCACCATCTCCGCACTCAGCCTGCGCACGGTCTCCAGCGATGCGATGCTCGTGCTGCCCGAGGGAATGCTCGGCAGCCAGTACGTCGTGCTGGCCTGGCCGAACGGCCTTCGCCGCGACGGCGACTCGCTCACCTACGACATGGCCTCGCAGTTCGCGATCATCGCGACCGAGGACGGCACGAGCGTCACGATCGTCCCGGGCGAATCCGACGTAGCGCCTGAGACATTGACGATGGCGCGCGGCGACGTATATCTCGGCGAGGCGCCGCTTGGGCGGCCCGCCGACGTCAGCGGCGCGTCGATCCGCTCGAGCCGGCCGGTCGCCGTGCTCGCGGGCAATCGCCGCGCGGGCGTGCCGAGCGATCGCGGCAACTTTCGCGATCACCTGCTCGAGCAATTGGTTCCGATCGAGCGATGGGGGAGCGAGGCAGTCGCGACTCCGCTGTACGCGGTGGCCGGGGTCACCGACACCGCGCGACTCCGCGTGATCGCCGCCGGGGCGGGAACGCTGAGCGTCGACGGTCGGGAGTATCCGCTGCGCGCGTGCGGCGTGCTCGAGCTGCCGCTCGATCGCCCGATGCACCTGCGGGCGGACGTCCCGTTCGAGGCCGCGGTCTTCGAGCGCTCCGGTGGCTACGACGCCGACCGCATCGCGCTGCT
Source organism: Kapaibacterium sp. (SeqCode) (assembly GCA_035539855.1). GTDB lineage: Bacteria > Bacteroidota > Ignavibacteria > OLB7 > OLB7 > DATLHO01. The sequence goes on from DATLHO010000131.1 coordinate 11,953, forward strand.
CGCCGACCCCTCGATGATGCTCGTCGTCCCGACGCG
>DATLHO010000132.1:0-10966 GCA_035539855.1 Kapaibacterium sp. (SeqCode)
TACCAGGAGTTCTGTCGCATCCTCGGCGTCGACGAGGAGACGATCGACCGCAACGCCGCGACGTTCAGGATGCTCGGGATGATCGAGGGACGCATCTACTACAACCTCCTGAACTGGTACCGCATGCTCGCGCTGCTGCCGGGCTATCGGATCAACGCCGCGTTCATGGAGCAGATGATGGGCGTCAGCGAGCGGCTCGAAGAGACCCCCGCGATCGTGCCGAGCGATCGCAACCCGTGGCTGCGGCTCGGCGCATCGGTCTACCGACTGATCGCGAACCTCTCGACGCTGCCGCGACAGATCGACGAGTTCCAGGAGCACCTGACGCGCACGCTCGCGCCGTACGAGAACCGCGACCTGCGCGGCCTGCTGCCGCACGAGCTCGCGGAGGTCTACCGGCTGCTCGAGCGCGAGCTTCTGCGCCGCTGGCGCGTGCCGATCCTCAACGACTTCTACACGATGGTCTTCTTCGGCGCGCTCAAGAAGAGCGTCGAGAAGCTGGGCATCGACGGCGGCGCGACGCTGCACAACGACCTGCTCAGTGGCGAGGGCGACATCGTCTCGACCGAGCCGCCGCGTCACCTGCGCCGCATCGCCGACGCGATCCGCGATCGCGATGGTCTCGCGGACCGCATCCTCGCCGAGGACCCGTCGCGCGCGCTCGGCCTGATGACCGACGACCCCGCAGTCGGCCCGCTCGTGCGCGAGTACCTCGATCGCTTCGGCAACCGCTATCCCGGCGAGCTGCGGCTCGAGACGATCACGCCGGCCGAGCAGCCCGAGCTGCTCGTTGCGCAGATCGCGACGATCCTGCGGCAGGGCTCCGACGCGCCGTCGGGCGACGCGACCGCCGCCGCCCGCACCCGCCGCGACGCCGAGCGCACGGTCGGGCGCGCGATGCGCGGTCCGCTGCGCAAGGCGCTCCACCGCTGGGTTCTGGGCCAGGCGCGCGTTCGCGTGCGCAACCGCGAGAACCTCCGGTTCGAGCGCACGCGCGTCTTCGCCGTCGTCCGCAGGATCTTCCTCGCGTTCGGCGCGCGGTTGTACGCCGAGGGCGTCCTCGACGACCCTCGCGACGTGTTCTTCCTGACGAAGGAGGAGGTCTTCGCATGGGTCGACGGCACCGCGGTCACGACCGATCTGCGCGCGCTCGTCGCGCTGCGCCGGCGCGAGCACGAGAGCCATCTCGCCGCTCGTCCGGACGATCGCTTCGTGACGTGGGGAATGGTCTACCAGGGCAACGACTTCCGCACCGGCCGGGCGGCTCCGACGATCGACGATGCCGGCGTGCTCACGGGCACGCCGTGCTCCGCGGGCGTCGTGCGCGCGATCGTGCGCGTCGTGCGCGATCCGGCGCTGGCGCCCGCGCTCGACGGCGCGATCCTCGTGGCCGAGCGGACCGATCCGGGGTGGGTGCCGCTGTTCGCGGCGGCGGGGGGATTGCTCGTCGAGCGTGGCAGTCTGCTCTCGCACTCGGCGATCGTGGCACGCGAGATGGGAATCCCCGCCATCGTCGCGATCCCCGGATTGATGGACCGGCTCGTCGACGGCGAGCTCGTCGAGATGGATGGCGGCACCGGGATCGTCCGGCGCCTGAACGACTCACCCGAAGAGAACCCGTGAGCGACATCGCCGCGCGCGCGTCGTTCGACTTCGTGCGCTATGCCAACTGCTGGGAGGACGCAGCGATCCTCCTCGAAGCTCTCGAGCCGATGGCGTCGAGCGTCTGCCTGTCGATCGTCTCCGGCGGCGACAACACGCTCGCGCTCCTTGCGCGCGACCCGGAGCTCGTCGTCGGCGTCGACATCAACCCGGCGCAGATCGCGACGCTCGACATGAAGCGCGCGGCGATCGCGGCGATCGAGCACCCGGAGCTACTCGAGTTCCTCGGCGTGCGAGCGGCTCGGCGGCCGCGTCTGGAGACCTATCGACTGCTGCGATCGGAGCTCGCGCCCGACGCGCGCGCGTTCTGGGACCGGCACGAGCGCGAGATCGAGCTCGGCGTCATTCACGCCGGGAAGTTCGAGGAGTACTTCGGACATTTCCGGCGGTGGGTGCTGCCGCTGGTGCATCGCCGGGCGACGACCGCGCGGCTGCTCGAGTCGAAGTCGCAGGCCGAGCGCACCGCGTTCTACGAGCGCACGTGGGATACGCGGCGGTGGCGGGCGGTCTTCCGCGTGTTCTTCAGCGAGTTCGTCATGGGCCGCATGGGACGCGATCCCGAGTTCTTTCGCTATGTCGAGGGCAGCGTCTCCGAGCGCATCCTCGCGCGCGTCCGGCACGCGCTGACGACACTGCCCGGCGAGGACAATCCGTTCATGCGCTACATCCTCTCCGGCAGCTTCGACGGCGCATTGCCGGTCTATCTGGAGCCCGCGAACACCGAGAGGATCCGACGCAACCTCGATCGACTTCGCGTGGTCACAGGGACCATCGAGGATGCCGACCGTCAGCTCGGCGTTCGCTACGACGCCTGCAATCTCTCGGACATCTTCGAGTACATGCGCGACGACGTGTTCGCGGCCGTGACGTCGCAGCTCATCGGTGTCTGTCGTGAGGGAGCGCGACTCGCGTACTGGAACATGCTCGTTCCGCGCAGCGTCGCCGCGGCGCACCCGGAGCGGGTCGTCGCCGACGACGGCGCGGCTCGACGACTGTTCGCGAGCGATCGCGCGTTCTTCTACCAGGCATTCCATCTCGATCGCGTTCGCGCATGATCCCTGGCTCGGATATCGCTCCTGCCCTTCTCGTCGCGGTGCTCTACCTCGCGCTCTTCGGCACGGTCGAGCTCATCGGCCGGCGCACCGGAATCGATCCGGAGCTGACGCGCAAGGCGGTGCACATCGGCGCCGGGCTGGTCGCGCTTTCGTTTCCGGTGATCTTCCGCTCGCACCTGACGGTGCTCGTGCTCGCGGCGCTCTTCGGCACGTTGCTGTTCGCGGCACGACGGCTGCGACTGCTGCCGTCGGTGCACGGTGTGAAGCGCGACACGGTCGGCGAGCTGCTCTACCCCGTCGCGGTCTACGGCACATTGCTCCTGGCAACGCGCACCGCGACGCTTAGCTTCTACACAGTCTGCGTGCTGCTGCTCGCGGTCGGCGACGGGCTCGCCGGCGTCGTCGGCACGCGCGTCGCGAGTCCGGGCTATCGCGTCGCAGGCGGCAGGAAGTCGCTCGCGGGATCGCTCACGTTCTTCGTCGTCGCGCTCGGCGCCATCGCCGGAACGCTCATCGCCACGGGCGACCAGCCGGCGCACGCCGCGCTGGTCGCGAGCGTCGCTGGACTGCTGATCACGGGCCTCGAGGCGATCTCGACGCACGGCAGCGACAACATCACGGTATCGCTCGGAGGCTGGTGCGTGCTCGCGATCACGACGGCGCGCACGACCGCCGAGCTCGCCGGAGACCTCGTGATGCTCGTCGTGACCGGCGCGATCCTGCTGGCGCTGCTCGGGCGCGCGCGCTTCGGCGTCGTCGGCGGCATCGCGGGCGCCCTCGTCGCGTTCACGGCCTGGATGCTCGTCGCGGCTCGGTAGCTCGACGCGGAAGAGACGCGATCGTCGGAAGTCGCTTGAACCATTGGATCGGTCGACGCATCGTGCTTCGCCGATGGCCCTTTCACAACACCGGGCTCCCGGACCGCTTCACGCCTCACCCAGTCACGCATGCAGCTCGAGGTCTTCACGCCCGACTCGCCTCGCTACGCGGAGTTCCGCGCGCTCCCCGACGAGCTGTATCGCGGCGATCCGTTCTGGAGTCCGCCGGCCGATCCCTCGGCGGAGCTCGAGTCGCGCTGCTTCCTGTTGAGCGATCGGGGCCGCGCCATCGGCCGCGCCTGCGCCACGCGAGTCGAGGGCGACGCGTCGCTTCGCGTCGGCTGGTACGAGTGCATCGACGACGCGACGGCCGCCGCCACGCTGCTCGAGGGTGTCGCGGCGCTGGCTCGGGAGATGGGGATCGACACGATCATCGGTCCGATCAACGGCACGACGTGGCATCGCTACCGATTCGCCGATCCGTCGCCGGCGCCACCGTTCTTCCTCGACGTCCACAACAAGCCGTGGTATGCCGCGCAGTGGGTTGCCGCCGGCGCGACCGAGCTCGCGAGCTACTACTCGACCCGCTTCGACGGGCTCGGCGCGTACGACGAACACGACGCCCACGTCGAGCGCCAGCGCGAGCGCGGCGTGACCGTGCGCGAGCTGCGTACGGAGCGCATCGACGAGGAGCTGCGCACGATCCACGCGATCTCGCTCGAGGGCTTCCGCGACAACCTGCTGTACACGCCGATCGGCGTCGACGCGTTCGTCGAACTGTACCGGCCGATCCTGCCGCTGGTGCGGCCGGAGCTCGTGCGCATCGCCGAAGACGCCGCCGGGCGGGCTGTGGGATTCGTCTTCGCGGTCGACAACATCCTCGAGCGCTCGCGTCGATCGCTCGTCATGAAGTCCGCGGCCGTGCTGCCGGAGCACGCGGGGCAGGGACTCGGGCATCTGCTGCTCGAGACGGTTCATCGCGCCGCGGCGGAGCGCGGCTACGACGAGATCATTCACGCGCTAATCCATCGCGACAACCGCTCCGGCCGCATCCTCGCCGGCCGCGCGCTGCCGCTGCGCACCTACCGGCTGTTCCGGATGGACCCGCGATGAGCAACATCATCGAGATCTTTCGCCGTAACGCGGTGTCGTTCGCGACGACCGCTGCGCTCGTCGACGGCGATCGTGCGGTGACGTTCGCGGCGCTCGCGGCCGACGTTCGCCGTGTCGCGCGACGGCTCGAGCGCGAGGGAATCCGTCCGGGCGATCACGTGCTGCTGTTCGTGCCGATGTCGCGCGAGCTCTACACGCTGCTGCTGGCGCTGTTCCACATCGGCGCGGTCGCCGTCTTCGTCGACGCGTGGGCCGACCGGCGACGCCTCGCGCTGGCCGCGGGCCTGGTACCGCTGCGTGCGTTCATCGGCACGCGGCGCGCGCACGCGCTGCGCCTGCTCTCGCGGGACATCCGTGCGATCCCGATCAAGCTCGTCGCGCGCACCGACTCGTGGCGCGCCGACGGCGTCGAACCGGCGGTGCACGCCGCGGCTCCGGGCGACGCGGCGCTCGTCACGTTCACCACCGGCAGCACCGGCGCGCCGAGAGGCGCCCGGCGGACGCACCGGTTTCTCGTCGCGCAGCACCGGTCGATCCTCGCGAGCTTCGACACGCGGCACGGCGATATCGACCTGCCGATGCTCCCGATCTTCGTCCTCAACAACCTCGCGGCGGGCGCGACGACGGTGCTGCCCGCGGTCGATCCGCGTCGCGTCGACGAGTTCGATCCGGAGGTCGTCGTCGGGCAGATCGCGCGCGAGGGAGTCGCGACGACGACGGGATCGCCGGCGTTCTACGCGCGGCTTGCCGAGCACTGCATCGCGCACGACGTCCGGCTGCCGTCGCTGCGTCGGATCTTTCTCGGCGGCGCGCCCGTCGGACGTCGACTGGCGCGACGCCTGATCGAGGCGTTCCCGGCGACCGAGATCACGATCGTCTACGGCTCAACCGAGGCCGAGCCGGTGAGCATGATCGACGCACGCGAGATGCTCGATCGCGTCGATCGCCACGAGGGACTGCCCGTCGGGTTTCCGGTGCGCGCGATCGATCTGGTGATCGTGCCGATCACCGACGGCGCGATCAGCGTCGCGTCGGAGCAGGAGCTGCGCGCGCTCGCGCTGCCGGCCGGCGTGACCGGCGAGATCTGCGTCGCGGGCGAGCACGTGCTCGAAGAGTACTATGGCGATCGTGCATCGTGGATGGCCTCGAAGATCGATGTCGGGGGACGGCTCTGGCATCGCACGGGCGATGGCGGCTATCGCGACACCGAGGGCGCGCTCTACCTGATGGGGCGCGTGCGCCAGAGCTTCGAGCGACGCGGCGAGCGCGTCTTCGTACTTCCGATCGAGGAGCAGGTGGCGGCAATTGACGGCGTGGCGTCGGGAACGATCCTGCTGATCGACGAACGATCGGTGCTCGTGATCGAGCCCGCGGCCGGCGCCGACCGTCGCGCGATCGAGCGTGCGGCGCGCGACGCGGTCGGCGGGTTCGACGATGTGCGCTTCATCGACGCGATGCCGCGCGATCCGCGGCACCGCTCGAAGATCGACTACGAGCGACTGCGTGCGATGGTGGGGATCAATCAACATTGAACGAGCCGGACGACCATGGCGATATCGAGCAAGGGTGCACAGACGGCGATCGAGCGGCTGCTCGAGCGCGGCTCGGCCGAGGAGATCGTGGAGCGTCTCGGTCCTGTGTCTCCGGAGGTCACCCCGCTGGCGACCGAGGTGCCGGAGCTGCGCAACTGGAGCGCCGAGAGCGTCGCGAAGCGCCGCGAGCTCATCACGAAGGAGCTCGGCCGCTCGATCCCGCATCTCAGCGGCGAGCGCACGCCAGGCGACCCGGCATTGCTGCGCGGGCACATCGAGGGCTTCATCGGAATGACGCAGGTGCCGACCGGACTGATCGGTCCGCTGCGCGTCAACGGCGTCGACGCCAGGGGCGACTTCCACGTTCCGCTGGCGACGACCGAGGGAGCGCTCGTCGCGAGCTATCACCGTGGCGCGCTGGTCGCGTCGCGCGCCGGCGGCGTGACGAGCGTCTGCCTGACCGAGCGCGTTCAGCGCTCGCCGAGCTTCACGTTCGGCACGTTCGGCGAGTGCGGGCTGTTCCTCATCTGGATCCTCGAGCACCGCGGCGAGTTCCAGCAGATCGTCGCGACGATGTCGTCGCACGCGAAGCTCGAGGAGATCCGACCGAACATGGACGGCAACCAGATCGCGCTCGTCTTCGAGTACACGACCGGCGACGCGGCGGGACAGAACATGGTCACCATCTGCACCGACGCGATCTGCCGCTACATCGTCGAACACGCTCCGTCGAAGCCCGTCGTGTGGTACGTCGAGGGGAATCTCTCGGGCGACAAGAAGGCGACCGCGCTGTCGTTCACGTCGGTCCGCGGCAAGAAGGTGACCGCCGAGTGCCGCGTGCCGCGCGAGCTCGTCGAGCGGATGCTGCACACGACGCCCGAGGCGGTGATGAGCTACTGGAAGACCTCGGTGATCAACGGCGTGCAGAGCGGATCGATCGGCGTCAACGGACACTTCGCCAACGGCCTGGCGGCGATCTTCCTGGCGTGCGGCCAGGACGTCGCGTGCGTCTCGGAGGCATCGGTCGGCACGACGCGATTCGACATGATCGGCGACGGCGACCTCTACATCTGCGTGACGCTCCCGAACCTCATCGTCGGCACCGTCGGCGGCGGCACGTCGCTTCCGACGCAGCGCGAATGCCTCGGCATCCTCGGCTGCGACGTCGACGGCACCGCACGGAAGTTCGCCGAGATCTGCGCCGCGACAATCCTCTGCGGCGAGCTCTCGATCGTCGCCGCGATCGCCACCGGCGACTTCGCCAAGGCGCACGCGCTGTTCGGACGGAGAAAGGGGGCGAGGGAATGATCGACCATGAGTGACACCCTCGTTCAGGAGAGACCGTCGCTACCGCGACGTCTCTGGAAATACCAATCCGAGCGCTTTCCGCTCGTGCAGCATGCGCCGTTGATTCTCGCGTTCACGTTTTCGGCGGCGTCGTATTCGCGGATCATCCGGGGAGCCCCCGGCTTCATCACGGCGATCGAGTATGCCGTCGGCGCGATCTCGGCGCTCGGCCTGTTCATGCTGCTGCGAATCTTCGACGAGTTCAAGGACGCGGACGAGGATGCGGCGCATCGCCCGTACCGTCCGGTGCCGCGCGGACTCGTCACGCTGTGCGAGCTCGCCGGCGTCGGCATCGCGATCGTCGCCGTCGCGCTCGCCCTCAACGCGCTGGTGATGCCGCGGATGCTCTGGCCATGGCTGCTGTCGCTCGGCTACATGCTGCTGATGGGGCGCGAGTTCTTCGTGCGCGAGTGGCTCAAGCGCCACCCCATCGTGTACATGGTCTCGCACATGATCATCCTGCCGACGATCGACTTCTACACTACCGGACTCGACTGGATCAACCGCGGCGTCGACGCTCCCGACGGGATCGCCTGGTTCCTGCTGCTGACGTTTCTCAACGGGATCGTCATCGAGGTGGGTCGGAAGATCCGCGGCGCCGACGCGGAGGAGCCCGGCGTCGAGACGTACTCGGCGCTCTACGGCGCGCGTCGTGCGACGATCGGGTGGCTCTGCGTGCTCGCGGCGACGGCCTCGACGGCGGTGATCGCGGCGACGCACGCGGGCTTCGGCGCCGTCGGCTTCATCGTGCTCGCGACGTTCGTCATCGCGAGCGCGCTGCCGGCGCTGCGGTTTCTTCGCAGCGGCGAGCACCGCGACGCCCGGCGCATCGAATACGCCGCGGGCGTCTGGACGATCGCGATGTATCTGACGCTCGGAGCGGTCCCGATGCTCGTCGACCTGTTCGGGTAATTCAGGCGTGGCGGTGTGGGCGGTCTCTGATCAAGGGGATCCGAATCCCTCCAACAAAAGCGGGCCCGGCAGTTGTGCCGGGCCCGCGCTCGATTCGTGGGTGTCGGTCGTCTAGCGGACGACGTGCAGCGTGACCGTGCGAGCGTCGGTCGGCGTGATCACGCGGGCGAAGTACGTGCCGGCGGGAACCGGCATGCCGTCGCTCGTGCGGGCGTTCCAGCGCTCGAAGTACACGCCGGCCTCGCGCGTCTCGTCGACGAGTCGCGAGACCTCACGGCCGGCCGCGTCGTAGATCGCAAGCGAGACGCGCCCGCCACCGTTGATGAGGAAGCGCAGCTCGGTCTCGTTGCTGCTCGTGCTCGTCGAAGCCTCGAACATCGCGACACCGGCGGCCGCGTCGGTCTCCTCCTCGGGCGACACCGGCTTCATGCCGCCGACCAGCGGCACAGTGACGGTCGCGGTCTGCGTCGTGACGTAGCCTGCTGCGTCGGTGACGCGGTAGGTCACCGTGTAGACACGGGCGGTGACGCCGGTGTTCCTCGTCGACGCGACGTTGAAGAACAGATCCGCCGGCGAGGTGTTGAAGCTCGCGTACTGGATGTCGGTCGCGAGGATCGCCTCGTTCGCGGTGATCGACTGCAGCGCCGTCGTGAACGGACCGCAGTTGCCGCTCGGCGTGATGCTCGCGTAGATCGAGCGCATCTTGCCGGCCTTGTAGGCGATCGTGCTCGGCGAGAGCGTCACGGCCAGGCTCGGGGCGCCGTACAGCGTGATCGTCGCGGCATTCGAGACCTGCATCGCGCATCCGGCCGATCCGAAGACCGCGCGAACGAGATTGCCGTTCATCGCGGGGGTCGTCGGATTGATCGTCAGCGTCGTTGAAGTCGCGCCGGCAATCGTCGTCCACGTCGCGCCGCCATCGGTCGAACGATCCCACCAGACCGACGAAGCACCGGTCGCGCCCGCGGTGAACGAGACGGATCCGCCGGCGCACGCGATGGCGTTGTTCACTGGGTTGAGCGTGATCACCGGCGCATCGCCGGTCGCGGCTTCCGTTCCGACGCTGATCGACGGTGCGGTCGCCGGGTAGAGGCTGGCTTCCAGTGCCGCGACCTGCGTCGAGCTCAGATCGGTCGTGTAGACCGCCGACAGCGAGATCGCGCCGTTGAACGCATAGTTGCCATTGTAGCTGCGGCCGATCTCGAAGGGTCCCGAGTTGTCGACGTTGCGGGCGTCGCCGGCGCAGAGCGTGCCGACCGACGAGCCATTCTGGTACAGCGTGTTGATCACGCCGCTGGTGCGCACGCCGGCGACGCTCGCCCAGGCGCCGCCGGTGAGCGAGCCGTAGGCCTGCTGGCACCAGCTACCGCCCTGGTTCGTGATCATCATGAATTGTCCGGGTCCGCCCTGCAGCTTGACCGTCCAGCCGTTCGTGCCGTCGCCATTGTAGTTGCCGATGATGCCGTTGGTCGCGCCGGACGGGCTGGTCGGATTGATCGTCGAGTAGGCCGTGAAGCTCCCGGTGCCGATCGCCGGTCCGCTGGCCGAACGGTACGCGCGGCCGCCGGAGAAGCCGCTGAGGCTGCCGACGCCGGAGCGCCGACCGGTGCCCCAGGTAAGGCTGGTGATGGCGAGGTCGTGTCCGCCGACCCAGTCATGCAGCGTCGACCCGGAGCCTTCGGTGAACGTATACAGCGCGGCGATGCCGGTGCCGAAAACGTCGGAGGCCTGATCGGTCGACGAGAGGCAACCGTTGCCGTAGCGCATGGTGATCGTCGTCGTGCCGTTGGGCAGCGAGGGGATCTTCAGCCAGATGTTGGTCGTCGTCGTGTTGATGCCGTCCTGCACCCAGTACGCGATGGCGGTTCCGCCTCCATCGACGAAACGGATGTCGTCACCGTCCGCCTGCATCTTGCCGGCGGAGATGAGAGCGGCCGTGTTCACCTGCACGAGCGCGAAGTAGTCCGTCAGCGCGGCGCCGGTGTTGGTGATCGCGACCGGCCGCGTGTACGACCAGGATTGTGCGCTCGCGAAGTGCGGCAGCACGAGGAACATCGCCACGGCAATCATGGCCGCAGCGGTACGCTGGAGGAGAGAGTACATGAATCGGTCCGAAAGAGAGAGTGAGCCCGCGACGTGTGTTCGCCTGACCGAGGTGGCGGCGAACGATGCCCTTGAACGTCGCGGAGACGATGCCCTGGAAACAGGGAGATCATGAGCACGCGATCGCAGCGTCACGCAGCGCGCGACGACAGCGGTCGGTCTCAGGCAGGATGAGGGGGTAGCGGAGTCGAAAGCGCGGGTGATTCCGGGTATCGCGCGCAGCACGCGTCCCGGCGCCAAAGGTTCCGTCGCCACGCTTGCCCTACGTGGCTCCGCAAAGGTACGCGGCGATTTTGGTTTTTCAACGCGTTCGTGTTGCGCGCGGGGACAGGCGCTGCGCGCCAGGGGACAGGCATACGCCAGGGGACAGGCGCTGCGCGCCAGGGGACAGGCGCTGCGCGCCAGGGGACAGGCATACGCCAGG
>DATLHO010000133.1:0-24911 GCA_035539855.1 Kapaibacterium sp. (SeqCode)
GGCTGCAGAAACTGCACGCCGATGCCGGGGATCTCCTCCATGCGCTCGGACATCGCCTCGACGAGCTCCGCCTTCGTCCGCCCCGTCGCCCACTCCCCTTCGGACTTCAGGATGATGAAGACATCGGCGACCTCGAAGCCCATCGGATCGGTGGAGATCTCGGCTCGGCCCGTGTGCGAGACGACCGTCGCGACCTCCGGGAATCGCATGATCTCGCGCTCGACGCGCGTCGCGATCTTCTGCGATTCGCTGAGCGAGACCGACGGCAGGCGGATCAGGAACATGCTGATGTCGCCCTCGTCGAGGCGCGGGATGAACTCGCCGCCCATCCGCGTGAACGCGAAGACCGCCAGCGCGAGCAGCACGAGCGTCGATCCGACGATCGCCGTGCGATGAGTGAGCGCGCGCTCGAGCATCGGTCGATACCGACGCTGAAGAAACGTGATGATCGGCGAATGGCGGATCGTGCCGCTCTTCTTCAGGAACAGCGAGAGCATCATCGGCACGTACGTGACCGAGAGCACGAGGGCGCCGGCGAGCGCGTAGACGACGGTCAGGGCCATCGGACGGAAGAGCTTCCCCTCGATGCCCTGCAGCGTCAGGATCGGCAGGTAGACGACGATGATGATGATCTCGCCGAACTGCGCGGCCTTGCGCACTTCGACCGAGCCGCCGAAGACCAGGCGGCGCATCTCCGCGTCGGTCATCGCCGCGCCGTTGCTCTCGGCGAAGCGCCGTTCGAGCAGGCGCAGCACGTTGTCGACGATGATCAGCGAGCCGTCGACGACCAGACCGAAGTCGATCGCACCGAGCGACATCAGATTGCCCGTCTGTCCGGTCAGGACCATCATGATGCCCGCGAACATCATCGCCAGCGGAATCACCGACGCTACGATGACACCCGCACGGAGATTGACGAGGAACAGCAGGAGAATGCCGACGACGAGCAGCGCTCCCTCGACGAGATTCGTCACGACCGTCGCGATCGTACGGTCGACGAGGACCTCGCGGTCATAGTAGGGCTCGATGACGACGCCGTGCGGCAGCGACGGCGCGATCTCCTCGATGCGCGCCTTGACCGCGTCGATCGTCGTGCGCGCGTTGGCGCCCTGAAGCTGCATGGTGATGCCCGTGACGACCTCGCCGCGACCGTCCTGCGACGCGGAGCCGAAGCGGAGCGCCGCGCCGATCTCGACCGTCGCGACGTTGCCCAGCGTCACCGGCGTCCCGGCCGCGGCACGGATGACGGTCGAGCGCAGATCGGCGAGGCTGGTCGCGAGTCCGACCGAGCGCACCGAGAGCTGCTCTGCTCCGGTCTCGATGTATCCGCCGCCCGCGTTGCCGCTGGTTCGCGCGACCGCGTCGAACACGTCGCGCAACGTCAGGTCGTAGCTGATGAGCGCGTCGGGATTGACGAGCACGTGATACTGCCTGACCGAGCCGCCGAGCGAATTGACCTCGGCGATGCCCGCCGTCCCGAGCAACCCGCGCCGCACGATCCAGTCCTGCACCGTGCGCAGGTCCATCGCCGAGAGTCGGCCGGTCGTGTCGCGAATCGTGTAGCGGAACACCTCGCCGAGTCCCGTCGAAACCGGCGAGAGCTCGGGCCGCTCGGCGCCGGACGGCATCTCCTCCTCGACCTCTCGGAGCCGTTCGAGGATCTGCTGGCGTGCGAAGTAGACGTCGACGCTCTCCTCGAAGACGACGGTGACGACCGACAGTCCCGGGCGCGAGAGCGATCGCAGCTCGACGACGCGCGGCAGCGACTTCAGCGCGATCTCGACGGGGAAGCTGACGTAGCGCTCGATCTCGAGCGCGGAGAGCGCCGGCGCCTGCGTGAGAACCTGGATCTGGTTGTTGGTGATGTCGGGAACGGCGTCGATCGGGAGCCTGCCGAACGCCCAGATGCCCCCGGCAACGAGGGCGAGCGTCATCAGCCCGATCATCACACGATGCCGGAGAGAGTACGCGATGATCGCGTCGAACATGGGAACGATACTCCATCAGAGCTGGTTGTGGGAATGCAGCCGCGCCCTCCGACCGCGCACGATGTCGTGGCGATGGAAGGCACTACGAGCACGGCAGCGCGAGGCGATACCGTCGTCGATGGAGTCAGCGTAAGGGGATGTGGTCGGGAGGATAGACCGGAGCGGTGGGCACCGATGCCAGGTGTTCGGCGAGGATCGGCGAGCTCAGAAAGTGCGACGATGTCACGTTCGATGCAGGACCGATCGCGGGGACGTGACAGACGCAGGAGCAATGGTCGCAGTGGTGCGCGTCGCCGTGGTCGCCATCGCCCGCATCCTCGACGTGCGCGACGGCCTCGAGCGCGCAGGGATCGTTCTCCTGCGCCAGGCAGTCGTCGAGGCACGGAAGCCCGCGCTCCACGACGAACAGGAGCGAGAAGATCACGCAGAGCACGGTATGGAGTGCACGGGCCGGCATTGGAGTGCGGGCAAGGTAGCTCGCACCGAGGCGCCCTGCAAGCAGCCATCACGCGGTCGCGCGTCGGTCATTCAGTGAACGACCGACGCGTGCCCAGCGGTCCCGACGCCTTTTGAAGCCGGAGGTTGCGGCGCCGGAAGTATCGGCAGGTACTTCACGAAGAGGACGTAGGCGAGGATCTCGAGTGAGAAGAGCCCGACGGTCGTCAGGATCTCGGAGACGGCCGGGAAGTACTTCCAGCCGCGACCCGGATCGAACGCGAGGAGAAACGTCGAGAAGCGGTAGAGTCCGCCGGCCGCAACCGCGAGCACCGCGGCGCGGAAGAGCCATCGCGCGCTCGTGCGCGTTCGGCGCACCGTCAGCAGCGTCGCCGCGGCGACGAAGAGCGCCATCTCGATGAGGAACAGCACGCTGTGTCGATCGAGCGCCACGGCCGCCGCGAGCATGTCGCGCCGCACGACGTCGACGACGCGGATTCCCACGTAGAGCCACATCGCGACCGACGACGCGAGGCCGAGCGAGCTCAGCAGGTGCGTCTCGCCGGGACGACGGAACGCGGCTGCCGACAGCGACGACTCGATGACCACGATCGCGTAGCCCATCGCCAGGCAGGATATCAGGAACAGCAACGGCAGGAACGGCGTCTGCCACAGCGGATGGAGCTTGTAGCCGGCGAGCATCATCAGGCTGCCGAGCGACGACTGGTGCATCGTCGGCAGAAGCATCCCGAGCGCGATGAGGAACGGGAGCGCGATCTCGAGCTTCGGGCGGATCCACGCCGTCACGCGGCGCAACCGCTCGCTGCGCATCGTCGCGGTGCGATCGAGGATCGCCGGCGAGAGCTCGACCCAGAGCACCACGATGTACGTCGTGATGCAGAGCGCCACCTCGAGCAGCACCGAGTGCACGTTCCAGTTCCAGAAGAGCGGGAGCTGGTAGACGTTGTAGAAGCGACCGAGGTCGAGCATCACGCCGAAGCCGCCGAGCGTGTAGCCCATCACGCTCGTGACGATCGCGGAGCGCATCAGCGGATGGTAGCGCCGACGGTTCAACAGGTACACGAGCACCGCGACGGCGTAGCCGCCGCAGGCCAGCGCGGTGCCGACGACCACGTCCATCGTGATCCAGAGTCCCCACGGGTAGCCATCGTTCAGCGCGGTGACCGCGCCGAGGCCAGCGAGGAATCGCCAGACGACGAACGAGATCCCCATCGCCGACAGCGCGGCGAGGATGATCACGGGCGCGGTCAGCAGCCGGCCGCCGATCGGCGCGTATCGCTCAGCGTGGTCCGACATGCTCTGCCTCCTCTGGGCCGTCGTTCGTCTCGGGCGTCATCCGGTGGTTGCGCCATACGACCGCCGCGAGCACGCCGTACAGGACGGTCGGAGCGATGAATCCGTTGTAGAGCGTCCCCTGCACGTCGCGCACCGTCTGCGGGATCGGCTCGTCGCCGACATCGGGCACGCCGAGCTCCGCGAAGCTCACCGACGAGAGCATCATCACCTGCGTGCCCCCCGCGTCGCGCTCGCCGAGGATCCGCGGAACGTATCCGTCGGGAGATTCCTTCAGGCGGCGATGGGCCTCGGTCAGAAGCTCCTCGCGCTTGCCGAAGATCACCGCCTCGGCCGGACAGCTCTCGACACACGCGGGCCGCTCGCCCTTGTCCTGTCGCGGCCAGCACATCTCGCACTTGACGATGCGCGGGTTGCGCGCGTTGTTCCATTCGAAGCGCGGCACGTTGAACGGGCACGCGACCTGGCAGTACCGGCAGCCGACGCAGCGATCGCCGTCCCACGAGACGATGCCGCGCTCGTCCTTCGACAGCGCGCCCATCATGCATGCCGAGACACACCCAGGATCGATGCAGTGCATGCACTGCTGCTTCATGTAGCACTCGGCCTCGCCATGCTTGACCGTGCGCACGGCGGTGCGCGCCTGCGGCGTGAGCTTGCGCGACTCCTGGTAGAGCCGCCCCTCCTCGGCCATGCGCGCGGCCTGCGCCTCGGCACAGCCGGAGACGCATGCGAGGCACCCGACGCACATCGTCGCGTCGTAAAGCAGACCAACGGCCTTCGCGCTCGTCGCCTTCGCGCCGGTCGTCGCGCCCGCGCCGTGCGTACCGGCTCGTGCCGTCGTCACTCCGCACGCGGCCGCGGCCGTGCCCACCAGCGCCGTGATCGCCGTTCGGCGGTTCATTGCTCCCTCCCCCTCCCGCGGACCTGCTTCTCGTCGAGGCCGTCGGGATCTGCCACCGTTTCGAGCCGCCGCGCCGCGAACCATGCGGCCCCGGCGAGAATGCCTCCGACGAGTCCGGCGACGCCGGTCGCGAGAGGATTGACCGCGCCGCTGACCTCTTCGGTCTCTATCGGACCCGCCGCCGGCGTCGGGCGCTCGATGCGCGAGAGCTCCGCCGAGGCGGTGCGGAAGCCGACCTTCTCCGATGCGCATCCGATGCAGGGATGGCCGACGCCGACCGGCCATGCCCCGGCGACGCCGTTGTACGCGGCGCCCGGACACGACGCGTGCGTCGAGGGTCCCTTGCAGCCGAGCTCGTAGAGGCAGTAACCCTTGCGATGCCCGTCGTCGCCGATCGTCTTGACGAAGTGTCCCGCGTCGAACTCGGGCCGCCGCGGACAGAGCTCGTGGACGGTGCGCGCGTACGCGAACGCCGGACGCTTCTCCGCGTCGAGGCGCGGCAGCGTGCCGAGCGCGGCGAACTGCAGCAGTGTTCCCAGCAGCACGGCCGGGCTCGGCGGGCATCCCGGAAGCCGCACGAGCGGCCGTCCGGCGACCAGCCGATCGATGCCGCCGGCGCCCGTCTCGCCTCCGGTCGCGGCGACGACGCCGCCCCATCCCGCGCACGAGCCGAGCGCGATGACCGCAGCGGCCGAAGCGCCGACGGTCTGCACGACCGACGAGGTCGCGATGCCTCCGTCGAGGCAGTGGCGTTCGTCGCGAGGGATCGAGCCGTCGACCACGAGCACATAGCGACCGCGCGCTCGCGCCACCGCCGCATCGAGCGTCGCGCGCGCCGAGGCGCCCGTCGACGCGTCGAGCATCGGCGCGTATTCGAAGGCGACCGCGTCGAGCATAAGCTCGGTCAGATCGGGGTCGACCGCATGCATGAGCGATGCGCCGCATCCTCCGCAGGACTGCGCGCTCAGCCAGATGACCGATGCGCGCGTGCCGGCAGCGGCGGCGTCGACGACCTGCGCCGCGGCTCGTCCGCTGAGACCGACCGCCGCGGCCGCCGTCAGGCAGCCCTTGACGAAGTCACGGCGCGAAAGGCCCGACGATGCGCCGCGTTGCGCGGCGCCGGCTCGTGTTGAGAATTCGAGATCCACGTCTCTCTCTCCGGTTCACAGTTCGAAGTCGATCGACGGCCGGTGCGTTGCGCCGGCTATGCGGAAGCGCACGACATGCATGGGGCGAACGACTGCATCGTCCGCAGTGCCTCGACCGGCTCGCTGGCGTCGCGAAGGGCGACGCCAACGAGCGCGGCCTCACAGGGTCCGGCGCTCCTGTCCGCCCCACGCGGTCCAATGTTCCAGGTGTCCGGCGCGATCACCGAGTATTCTTCGACGGCGTCGTCGCCGACGCTGAGCGTGTGCACGAGCGTGCCGTGCGGCGACTCGTAGTGTCCGATGCCCTTCGCGCCGGTGGCCGCGGACGGCGGCGCGATCCTGATCGTGGTATCGCCCTGGCCGACGCGCTCAATGAGCGCCGATGCCTCTCGCGTTCCGAGCTCGGCCATGATGCCGGCGCGAATCGCGCGCGCGATGTGGCGCCCCATCGGCGACTGCAGCATCTCCGGCTCGAGCGTCGGTCCGCCGCGGCCGGCGAGCTCGGCCGCCGCCGCACGCAGCCAGCGCTCGCTCTGCGAGTGTCCGGCGGCGCGCGCTGTCAGCACCTGCGCGGCCGCGCCGACTTCGGCGGGCCGCCCGTCGAGTCGCACCGATCGCTCGACGGGGTTCGATCGATCAGCGGTGAGCGACATGCGCGCCACGAGCGCGGGCACGCTCACGGGGTCGATCGCCTCGAAGCCGCTGTCGGGCGCGAGCACGCCTCCGGGAATCGTCATGGTGGTCGAGGCCGCATCGGTCGGCATGTCCGGCAGCGCGAGCAATGTCATGCGCGAGCGAACCTGCAGCCACGCGGGCATGGCCGCGGCGAGCGCGACGACGTCGGGCATGAACAGATCGCCGACGAACGAGAGCATGTCGTCGAAGAGGCCGCGCAGCGCGTGCATGCGCGTCATCGAGAGCGTCGCCGGATCGTCGAGCGAGATCGCCGTCGCGACGCCGCCGATCGCCAGGCTCTGAATGTGCGGCAGCTTGCCGGCGAGCAT
Source organism: Kapaibacterium sp. (SeqCode) (assembly GCA_035539855.1). Lineage (GTDB taxonomy): Bacteria > Bacteroidota > Ignavibacteria > OLB7 > OLB7 > DATLHO01. Next base: position 6,794 of record DATLHO010000133.1, read on the forward strand.
CGCGATCGCGGACCCGGCGGCGCGGATCGCGCGACGCGCCTCGATCGCATGAGCGATCAGCACGAGCGCGTGCGACGGATCGAGATCGGCCGATGCGCCCGCACGGAACGGAACGCTCGTGCCGCGCGCGGCGTCGGCGCGCAGGCGCTCCTGAAGTCGTCGCATGGAGAGCTCTGAAACGGGCGTGGCCGGCGCGATCGCGCGCGCCAGCGAGGCCGCCGTCGCGGGATCGACCGCGAGTGTCGCGGGCGTCGAGATCCAGTCCGGCAGAGCGCGCTGGTAGAACGTCGCGACGTGCTCCGCGACCGCGTGCGCGGCGATGATTGCGTTGCGGATGGTCTGCGCATTGACGGCGACCTCGGCGCCGTAGGCGCTCTCGGTCGCACGGATCGACGCGATCGCGTGCGCCGGCGCGCAGGCTCCGCAGATGCGCTGCGCGTAGAGCCACGCGTCGGCGACCGGGCGGCCGACGACGACGCGCTCGATGCCGCGCCACATCGTCCCGCTGATCGACGCCTGTCGGATCGTTCGTCCGTCAAGCTCGAGGTCGACGTGGCAGTGGCCGGCGATCCTGCTGACGGGATCTATGGAAATGCTCTGGCTCATAGGACACCCAGCACGACCAGTCGTTGAAGAATTGAGAGGTGGGAACCATCCTCGCGGGACCCTGCCCTGCACGCGCCCGAGGCGTCCATCGTCACACGCTACGTTGACCTGCCGATCGAGGGTGTTGGGGGTGAGCGATCGGCGAGCTCGGCGGTGAACGTAGTCATCGCGTATTGCACGTCCAACCCCGCAACACTCGATCACAAGTGCAGTTGCGCCGCACGCGTGCAACGCATGCTGCCGGTCGACGCGTCACGATCCAGTATCCGTGCGGTCTCCCGCGATCGTCGTCGACGCGTCGCGAAGATCCCTCATGCCGACGCAGGGGTTTTACCTGATCCGGAAACCGGAGCGCCGAGTATTTCAACCGGGGTGAAAATGCAGAGGCGGGAACCGGTGAATGCATCGACAATCTCTTCGTGATCCTCACCACGCGCCATGTGGCGAGGATTCCGGAGTTTTGTCGCGAGCCGGAGAGACTATCTCACCCAACCGGTGACCCCATCGGTGCTTCGGTGTCGACGCGGGTACTTCTCATGTTAGCTCTCATCGCATTCGTCGTGTGGCTGGTTGTCATGTTGGTGATCGAGGCGGGACGGATGAAGCCAAATGGCGCCCGAATAATGGCGGGCCTGTTTTTCATCGCAATGGCAGTCGGCGTAAATGGTGTGCTCACGCTGCTCGACCCGGGCGCGTTTGCCACCATCGGTTCGGATTCCTGGCTCCCAGTATACCGCGAGTTTTTCCAGACGACCGTCGCGAGCGCGCCGCTGGCGTTCGGCATCGCGATCGTCGTCTTCGACCTGACCTGCGGCTGTCTCATGCTCGGCAAACACCGGGCGGCACGGATCGGACTTGTAGGGGCGGTGATTTTCCTGGTGCTTCTTGCGCCGCTGAATTTCTATACGCTCGTTAATGTTGCGCTGGCGCTCGTCCTCGGGCGGCTCATTCGCTACGACTTCGGTCGCGGCTTTCCGGAGATCTGGCGCGATTACCGGATGGCCAATAATTCCGAGACGGTTCGGGCCTGAGCCCGGCGACACCGGTGACGCATTGCACGCGGGCGGACGGTCGGACTTGTGCCGGCCGCCCGCCCGTTGGTTTTCCTGACGCGTCGCCGCCTCCCGGCGCTATCGAGCAACGACGAAGCCGCCGGCGTCGATGTCTCCGTCGGCCGCAAGCACGTAGTAGTAGGCTCCCGCCGCCACTCCCTCAACGCTCCATCGGACTTCGTGCGTGCCGACGCCGAGCGCGCCGTCGACGACCGTGGCCACGAGCGTGCCCGCGGCATCGTACACGCGCAGGCGCACCGCGGCCGGCGATCGGAGCGTGAGCGAAAACGTCGCATCATCACCGACGGGATTCGGCGCAAGTCGCAGCGACGCCGACGCGGTGCGCGCGGCATCGTCGGAGCGGACCGCGGCGGTTGCGAGGGTGCTGCGGAACAGCCCTGAGCCGCCGGCGCCAGTCCAGAGATGGCCCGACGAATCGCGCGCGAACCCATGCGTGACGGTGCGCGGCAACCCGGAGGCGAACTCGCTCCACGTCAGCCCGTTATCGGTCGTCCTGAACAGTGGCTTGTCGTAGCCGGCGAGGTAGACGTCGCCATTGCGGTCGGCGAAGATCGTCGGCGTATTGCCCATGGCGTTCGAAACGCGATCGCCGGACCTGACCCACGTCGCGCCTGCATCGGTCGACTGCAGGACGCCCCGCGACTGGCTCGCGGCGAAGAGGCGGCCGCCGCGGCCTTCGGTGATCGAGACGATCTCGTCGATCCCAGTCGGCGCGACCGTCGGCGTCCACGTGGCGCCCTCGTCGTCGCTGACGAGCAGGACGCCGCCTCGTGTGCCGGCGATGAGTCGTCCGCTGGAATGCGCGATCAGCGCGGTCGCCATCTCTGTGAACGAGCCCGTGTGGCGCCATGACATGCCGGCATCACTCGAGCGATGGAGTCCCGAGCCGTTGCCGGCCACCGCAAGGAGGTCGCCGCCGGCCAGCAGCGTGATCGCCGAGACCGACCATATTCCGTTTGACGATCGATTGATCCAGGTGGCGCCATTGTCCGTCGACTGGTAGATCCCACCACAGGTCGCGCCGAGCACCAGCACGTTGTCGGGAAGGGCGACCAGCGCGTACTCGGTACACGTTCCGAGAAACGCGAGCCGCACCGCACGCCAGCTCTCGCCGTGATCGCTCGTCGACCAGAGCGACGCGGAGGATTGCAGTCCCGCCGATCGCTGTCCCAGATAACTGTTGCCGACGACGTGAACGCTTCCGTTCGGCGCCGCCGCGATCACGCTGGCGTGCGCGCTGGCCATTCCGTAATTGCTCGACGCCCAGGTCGCGCCGTCGTCGGTCGAGCGGTACACTCCGCCATACGCTGAGCCGATGAGCACCGTACCGGTTCGCGTGACGAGAATGGTGAGAGGATGCATCGATGAAGACTCGTCGACGCTCCACGACGTTCCGCCGTCGGTCGAGCGGGCGAGCAGGCCGCTCGAGCAGCCGACGAGCACGAGATCGGACCCTTTCGTGGCGATGACGACACGACCACGTCCACGGAGATCGAGCGAGGTCGCGCTCCATTGCTCGCCCGCATCGGTCGAGCGGTAGACCGTGTCGTCGGTCGCCGCGTAGAGCACGCCGTCCTCGCTCACGTGGATCGAACGGGCAAGCCGACTCCCCGGAATCTCTCCCGTCGCGATCCACGTGTCACCGTCATCGGTGCTGCGAACCAGACCCTCATCCGTCACGGCGTAGACGGCCCCATCCGGCGCGATTGCGAACCATGAGACGAGATTCGCCGGGGATTCGCGGCCGGCCTCGGGGCGCACATGGATGCTGTCCCACGAGCCGCTGCGATGATCGTAGCGGAGGACGTTCCCGTCATCGCTCATGAAGATCCGTCCGGGCTTCGCGGCGAGCGCGTAGACCACGGGCCCGCGATTCGCAGTGCCGGTGCTCAGCCGCGTCCACGTCGTTCCCTGGTCGCTCGATCGCAGCAGTCCCGATGGCCAGCCGAGGAAGAACGAATAGAGCTCGCCGGACGATTCGCCGCCTGCCAGCTCGGATCCTGACATCGAGAGTAGCGAGGCGCGGGTGCCGACCCACGTGACGCCGTCATCGGTGGATTTCCACCCGGCGTCGCTGGTCAGGTAGATGGTCCCGGCGCTGTCGCTGACGAGTGACGGAACCGTGCCGTCCTGGGGGCCGGGCGTCTGCCGCCAGAAGTCCTGTGCGGGCAGAGGCGAGGCGAGCAGGTATACGGCGATGCAGATCAGGAGATATCGAGTCATCGAGCTGGTCTTCGTGGTTGGTCTGGCCCGCGGCTCGCACCACGCGGCCGCATACGAAGGACTCGAATCGGCGCGACATGTTTCCTCCCGCGCGAGCATGAGGCCGGCCGCACCAGGCGCAGCGAGGAACTCGACGCATCGATCACTGCTTGGGGCTTGCGCCCCACGGCTCGTCGGCCGTCGGGCCGTAGATTGACGGGATCGGCACGTCGAGCAGCCGCAGGTAGACCGTGAGCTGGCCGCGATGATGCGACAGGTGATTGATGTTCTGGCGGACGACCTCGCGCGCCGGCATCGTCATGAGCACCTGCTCGCCCATCGTCAGCGACCAGGGCTTGTCGTAGTCCTCATCGGTCGCGCCGGCGATCGCCTCGCGCGACTCGGCGACGCACCGGTCGAACTCCTCGAGCAGCGTCGCGGTCGTTTCGATCGAGTAACCTTTCGACTGCGACAGGTCGAGCTTCGAGTCGCGCAGCGCATACGTGTTCCATCCCGGCATGCGCGCGACGAGCTGCGCCAGGTGCGCCAGCGGGAACGACTTCGGATGCGGTCGCCATTCTCCCTTGTCGTCGGGCACGCGCTCGAGCAGCCGGCGCGTCGTCGCCATCTCCTGGTCGAGCTCCTTCAACAGTTCTTCGGATCGTGTCGTCATGGGTAGTGCTGGAAATGATGAAAGTGGAACTCTGTCGATCCACGCGGTGACCGACGCGAGCGTGCTTCCCGTCGTCCGTCACCTGTTCGAGGAGTACGCCGACTCGCTGGGCTTCAGTCTCGCCTCGCAGAACTTCACCCTCGAGCTCGACGCACTGCCGGGCGCCTACGCGCCGCCGCGCGGAGGCATTCTGCTGGCGACGGTCGATGGCGAGCCGGCCGGCTGTGTCGCGCTGCGGCCGATCGGCGACAACGTGTGCGAGATGAAGCGGCTCTACGTTCGTCCCGCCTACCGCGGTCTCGGCCTCGGACGTCTACTCGCCGGACGCATCGTCGACGCCGCCCGCGAGGCCGGCTACGACGCGATGGTTCTCGACACGATCCCCGCGCAGATGCGCCCCGCGGTCGCTCTCTACGAAGCGCTCGGTTTCGAGCCGTGCGAGCCCTACTGGGACAACCCGCTGCCGGGTGTGGGATACATGCGACTCGTGCTCGCAAGAGGATAGTCGACAGCATCGACGATCACTCGCACCGACATCGACGATCGCACGCACCGACATCGACGACACGCACCGCCAGCGACGATCGCACTCTCCGCCATCGATGATCACGCCGAACCTCGTCGTGACATGCGCCGAGATCATTCACCGCTTCGCCACACATCGAGCACGTGCTGCACGTCGTCGCGGATTTTCTCGCGCGCCTCGTTGCGTCCGATGCCGCGCGCGAGCAGCGCGTCGTATCGCGTCTCGTTATGGCGCACGTGCGCGGAGACCGCGGCGTTGATCGCGATCGATTCGAGCGCCTTCGCGTCGGCCGTGCGCCCGACCCGGCGGCTGTGGATCGCGCAGGCGTGCGTCGCGATCGCCATCTCGCGACCCTTGGGACATCCAGGGAACATCTCCCGAATCCTCGCCGCGAACGCGCGAACGTACTCCTCGTCGTGCTCCGCCCGACGCTCGGCGGCGCGCTGGCGGTGGCGCTCGCGCTGCTCGGCGTCGGCGAGGCACTCGCTCTCGGCGTGCTCGAGCGCCGACTCCTCGACGAGCAGTCCCTGCCGCTCGTATCGCTTGCGGCTGTGGCTCCACTTCAGAACGACGGCGCTCACCGACGACGCCTTGCGCGAGCGCCGCGTCAGCGCCGTGTCGCCCGAGGGTAGAAACACGAGGTGGTCGAGGTCGGCGCAGGCCAGGCACAGCGCGCCCTTATCGCGCTCCAGCGTGATCCACGCGTGCGCGCCGAGGTCCTGGCCGCACTCGTCGCACTTCGACTCGCGGCTCGTAATGAAGACCTTGAGATCGTCGGCGCCGGCAGCCGTTGCCGGACTGCCCGCCCCACCTGATGGATGTGCGTCAGCGTTCATCATCATGTCAGTCATCCCACTGCTTCCTTCACGATGATCGCCGCCGGACCCCTCCCCTTCCACTCGAGTCCGCCGCCGCCCGCGGCGCGCGTGCGCTCGGCGAGCTGGCCGGTGTGGTGCATCAGGTGGCGGATGTTGTAGAGGTGATGCTCGAAGCGCGAGATCGAGATCCACGAAAAGCCCGACGGCCCATCATAGCGCGCGAGCGGAACCATCGTCGGAAGCATCGCCTCGATCGCGTCGGCATAGGCGAGGATCTGCTCGCGCGAGTACGGCACGGCGTCCGCCGGCAGCGCGAGCGGCTCGTCGGCTCCCGTCGCCTCGACGAGGGCCGGTCCCCACGGCGCATACGCCTCCTCCGAACCCGAGAGATACAGGTGCGTGAAGAAGAGCGCGTGGTAGGCGATGCGCCACGTCGGGTTGACGTCGGTCGTATCGTTCCATCGGGCGGAGGGCATCCCCGTGACCGCGCCGCGGAACATGCCGAGCGCCGCCTGATACTGCGAGGTGAGCGAAGCCGTGATCAGCGTTTCATCCATGATGGCAGGTCGATCGTGTGCGCGTGATTTTCGCGCCAACGTAGCCCAGCGGTCGCCGGTTTGCAAGCGCTCGGATGCATGTTCATCGGATACCCATGCTCTCGATGTCGCCAACGCCCGAACGAAGCGATCACACCTCCGAAATGCACCACGACCGCCCACGCAGAAGAGAAGTTCCCGCCCCTCTTGACAACCCACCGCCGCCGCCGTATTTTACCCTTGAGTTAATTAACCGATTGGCGAAGTACCACGATGGCAGATCATCTCAGCGCGATCTTCTCGGCGCTCTCGGATCCGACGCGGCGCGCGATCCTCGCTCGCCTGACGAAGGGCGAGGCGTCGGTCAACGAGCTGGCGGAGCCGTTCGATCTGAGTCTGCCGGCGATCTCGAAGCATCTGAAAGTGCTCGAGCGCGCCGGGCTGATCGACCGCGCCCGCGACGCGCAGCGCCGGCCGTGCCGCATTGCGCCGGCTCCGCTGAAGGAGCTCGCCGAGTGGATGGAGCCCTATCGGACCTTCTGGGATGAGAGCTTCTCGCGGCTCGACTCCTATCTGCTCGAAATGAAACCCAAGGAGGAACCCCGTGGACGCAAGCACAGGTCTGGACGCACGTAAGACCCTGGAGGTCACGCTCCCGTCGGACAACGAGATCCTGATGACGCGGACGTTCAACGCGCCGCGGGCGCTGGTGTGGGAGGCGATGACCACGCCGGAGCACGTGCGCAAGTGGTACGGCTTCCGCGATCACACGATGCCGGTCTGCGAGATGGACGTGAGGATCGGTGGCTCGTGGCGCTACGTCTCGCGCATGGCCGACGGCCAGGAGATCGAGTTCTACGGAACCTATCGCGAGATCGTGCCGCCGGAGCGGATCGTCTTCACCGAGATCTTCGCGCCCTTCCCCGACACCGAATCGGTCGTGACCTCGGAGTTCGTCGAGGAGAACGGCGCCACGCGCTTCTCGTGCCGCGTCTGGTATCCGTCGAAGGAAGTGCGGGACATGGTGCTGTCGACCGGCATGGACACGGGCGCGGCCGTCTCGTACGACCGCCTCGCGGAGGTCATCGAGACGTTGAAGTAGCGCGCCGCTGCCGCATCTGCGGTCGGTAGCGGGCTAGCGCAGCTCCTTCGATGCCGGAGGTGGACTGAGGAGAGAGGGGCCGAACTGACGAATGCTCGCCTGCATGCCGGTGTCGGTAAGCGATAGCGAGCCGTCGGCAAGGCCCCTCGCTCGATCATCGGCGGTGATCGAACCGAGTGACCGAACGGGCCGAGGGAAGGCGTAGCTGTTCAGAACAATGGTCACGCTCCGGACTGCGCCGGTGATCGGCGCGACCAACGTCTGAGCCGAGGACGTGTCGTTCGACGACCTGGAATTGCCGAGCACGAGTCGGTGGAGGCCGAGGATCGGCCTCGCACCGGCCGCTCCGTCCTGGCTGACGGCGACCTGGCACAGCAACATCGCGAGCGATGACGGGACATAGTCCGGATCAGTCGCGAATGGATGGAGCGCTGTCTCGAACTCCTGATCAGTCAGGGCATAGTTCACCCGTGCTCTCGACGTGATCGCGATCGCGGTATCACCGGGGCGGGTAGGGATGGCCTCCGATCGGAGGGAAACGGTCCACTCGCTTGCCTTGCTCATCGGGCTCAACGTGATAGGGACGCTGCGTTGAGTTCCATCCACGTTGTGGATGGTGACCGAGGTCACCGATGCGGAGAACAAGTACTTCACGCAGGAGTCGCCGGACGAAGCGCCCTGGGCGAAGGCTGAGCTGACCGACAGGAGGGTGAGGACGCTCACTAGCTTGCAGAAGCGAACCCTGGGGCTGTTCATGGCAAGGCGCGGATAGAGTGGGAAAGAGCTTCGGCGAGTCGGACACGACCGAACGAGTATCGTCGCAGTCGGTTCTCGGAGACGAAAGTACGTCCCGAGTCAATTGAACTCACCAGGTATTTTCGGACATGAACCTATCGCTCATCGCACGTCGCGCCGCGCGCGTGCTCCTTCCGGCGATTGCGCTGCTGATGCTCGCGCCCGCGGCGCAGCGCGCGCACGCCTGGTCGGCCAGCGGGCACATGATCGCCGCGGCGATCGCCTATCGCGAGCTCCCGTTGCCATTGAGGACACAGTGGTATCTATTGCTGCGCGAGCACCCGTCGCACGAACAGTGGATGCGTGAAGCCGGCGACAGCGTCGAGTTCGGGGTCTACCTGTTCATGCGCGCGGCGGTGTGGCCCGACGAACTGCGGCGGGAGCAGGGAGCCGAGGCGCACCCCGAGTGGCACTACGTGAACTATCCGCTCGTTCCGCCGGAGTATCCGATGCGCGAGCCGCTGCCCTCGCCCAACGGCAACATCCTCATGGCGATCGAGCACAACGCGGCGGTGCTGCGCGATCTCTCGCAGCCGGCGCAGCGTCGCGCGATCGCGCTGGCCTGGCTGCTGCATCTGGTCGCCGATCTTCACCAGCCGCTGCACGTCGTCGCGGTCGTCGACGAAACCTGGCCGGCCGGCGATCGCGGCGGCAACGAGATCTTCTTCCGCACATCCGACACGGCGTCGCGCGCCATGCCGCTGCACGCGGTCTGGGACGGCCTGCTCGGGCGCGTCACGGAGTACACGCCTCTGCTCAACCAGGTGATCGCCGTCGCCGACGAGCACCCGCGCGAGCGCCTCGCCGAGCAGCTTCGCAGCGCGCCCGACGTGCAGGCGTGGGCGCGCGAAAGCCGCAGCCTCGCGATCGACTCGGTCTACGCCGGCGCCAGGGGCGGTGTCACGAGGGAGCGGCAGGCGGAAGCAGCGGTTCTGTCGGAGGAATACACGACCCGCGCATCGAGCGTCGCTCGCAGGCGCGTTGCGCTCGCGGGATATCGACTCGCGGATCTGTTGATTCGGTAGGACGTCTACATCGCCGGCTCGGCGGTCATCTCGAGACGCTCGATCATTGTCTCGCAGACGTCGAGTCGCATCACCAGCTCATGCCGCATCGCGCGCTGCTCGGTGCGCGAGACCTCGCGCCGCAGACCGACGAGGTAGGCTGAGAGAATCTCCCGAAGCTGTCCGGCTTCGTCGATGGTCAGTTCGAGTTCCATGGTCAGACCTCCTGTGTGTTTCCCGTATGGGCTGCATGCAACGTAGCGGACGCCCACGCAGGCAACCATGACGATTGTCACGGATCGCGGCAATCCCGGATGCCGACACCCGGCACGGCGCACGCCTCGCTCTGCTTCGCATTGATCCCGGATTACGTACGTTGCGTCCGCTGGTCCCCGCCTTCGGTCAACTCGAACGATCCCCTCGATGAAACTGTCACGTCTCCCCCGCCAACAGCCGTTCGCCATCGCGCAAATGGTTCGCCTCGTGAAGTCCAACGCCGCCGCGCACTCCGCCCTCGCGCACTCCACGTTCATCGCGCAATCAACAGCGCTCGCGCGCCCGTTGCTGCTCGTACTGCTGCTCACGCTGGCGAGCATCGCACCGTCGCAGGCGCAGTCGCTCGACCGGGCGACGCCCGTGGCGATCCGCGGTGCGCTTGTCGTGAAGACGCGCGCCGTGCCCGAGCTGCGGGAAAACGCGACGCTGCCGGCGCCGCGCTCGCTGGCACTGTTGCGCTCGGCTGGAATGCGTGCGACGCGACGGCCGTTCGCGCGCGGCGCCAGCTCGCTCATGGGCGCAGACCGTCATGGACTCGGAAGGATCTTCGAAGTGACGTACGACGGCGCTATCGATCCGCGCGACCTCGCCGCGCAGCTCGAGGCCACCGGGGAGATCGAATATGCGGAGCCCGTGCCCGTGCGCTCGATCGTTTCGCTCGCGCCGAACGACAGTGCCTACGCCAGCCAGTATGCGCTGCAGCTCATCGACGCCGAGGGCGCGTGGGCGGTGACGCACGGCGATACCTCGGTCGTCATCGGCATCGTCGACACGGGACTCGACTGGACACACGAGGATCTCGCCGCCAACATCTGGCGCAACCCCGGCGAGATCGCCGGCAACGGCATCGACGACGACGGCAACGGTTTCGTCGACGACGTGCGCGGCTGGGATTTCGTCGGCGATGTCTCGATGGCCGAGATCGAGCGGGGTGTGTTTCGGGAGGACAACGATCCGAAGGTGCAGGGGGATCTGAGCGAGGGAGACATCCGCCAGCACGGCACGCACGTCGGCGGCATCGTCGCGGCGACCGGCGACAACGGACGCGGCATTGCCGGCGTCGCCTACGGGTGCCGGCTGATGCCGGTCAAGACGTCGAGCGACGTCGGCGCGACCTTCATCTTCCGCGGCTACGAAGCGATCCTCTACTGCGCGCGCAACGGCGCCGACGTCGTCAACTGCAGTTGGGGCGGCACGACCGCATCGCGCGTCGAAGCGGACGTCGTCGCCGAGGCTCTCGATCTCGGCTGCGTCGTCGTCGCCGCGTCCGGCAACAACGGGTTCGATCTCGACGTGCTCGACTTCTATCCCGCACTGATTCCCGGCATCGTCTCGGTCGGCGCGAGCGATCGGGAGGAAAGCGAGGCCTACTTCTCGAACCACGGTGTCGCGACCACCGTGTTCGCACCGGGCGTCGACGTGCTGAGCACGGTCTCCGCCAACCGCTACGGCCCCAAGACCGGAACGTCGATGGCCTCCCCCGTCGTCGCCGGCGTCGCGGCGCTCGTGCGCTCGGTGCATCCGGACTGGTCGCCGGCGATGGTGCTGAGCCAGTTGCGGAGCACGTCGGACTCCGCGCTGCAGGGATCCGATCGCGACCGCTCCGCGTACTACGGCCGCGTCCACGCGCGGCGAGCCGTCTCCATGAATGGCGGAGCCGGCGCGCCCTCCGTCCCCGGAGTCGTGCTCGCGGCAGTGCGATGGCCTGACGGACCGGACACCGTGCGCTCGAGCAACACGCGCCGCGTCGCGCTGACGCTGCGCAACAACCTCGCGACGACGCGTGCGCTGACGGTCGTCGTCGCGCCGATCGATCCGGAGATCGCGATCGTCTCCGGAGCGGTGACGACAATCGACTCCATCGCGCGTGGAGCCGAGGCGGAGATTATGCTCGACGTGCGCATCCCCGGGCAGTCGACCTGGTACTCCGGCACGTTCGCGCTCGAGATCGGACTTCGCGATACCGCCGGGTACGTCGACTTCCTGATCGCACACATTCGCTTCGAGCTGCCGGCCACGACACGCTACACCGACATCGCCGCGCTGTTGGGGGATGTCTCGCTCGATGGCGTCGACTCTCCCTCGCCCGACGTCGCGTGGATCGCGGCGGAGACACTCGGCGGCGAAGCGCGTGTTCTGCGCATGGTCGACGGACGGGTCACGAGCTCCGCCGTCGCCATCGACGCGTCGAACCGCATCGAGGCACTCGACTCGCAGCGCTGCATGATCTGGAGCGCGACGACGATCGGATCGACGACCGACGGAGGCGCGACCTGGTCGTACTGGCGGGCGGATTCGAATGCCGGCGTGAGCCGCATGGATCGGCCGCTGCGTTTCTCCGACGACGAGTGGTGCATCCTCGGACGCAGCGACTTCTCGACGAAGGTGGTCCCATACGCGTGGACCGGCGACGCAGGCGCGACGTGGCGGCAGGACACGATTCGACTCGACACGAGCCTGCCGGTCAACTCGCTGTATCAGTCGGCCTTTCGCGGGCGCACGGCGATCGTCGGCTTCGGCGGGACGGGCGCGCTACGCACGGTCGACGCCGGACGCACGTGGACGATCGTGCCAATCGAGGGATCGCTCGCGGTGACCCGCGTCGCCCTCTGGAGCGACCGGCGCGGCATCGTCGTGGGCTCCGGCACCGGCGGGACGCGCCTGGCGCTGACCAGCGACGCCGGCGCGACGTGGCAGGTCGCCGCGCAGCCGTTGACGGGCGAAGCCCTTGCCATGCTTCTGACACCGACGCTCGGTCGCACGAGCTACCTCGTCGGTCGCACGGGCGCGCTCGTCGCGGTGAGCGACAGTGACGCGCGTCGACCGATCCCGTCGGTGCGCCAGCGGACGCGCTTCAGCGATGCGTCGGCGAGCGCCACCGATTCGCTCGTGCGCATCTGGCACGTCGGCGCGGTCGCTGGTTACATCGACATCCCACTGACGACGAGCGCCGTTCCCTCCGACGCGAGCGCGACCGAACTCGAGCTCTCACTGCGTCCGATCCCGGCGCACGATCAGCTCACCGTCGGCGTGACCTCGGCAGCGCCGCACGCGATCACGCTCGAGATCATCGATCTCCTCGGCCGACGCATGCTCACGCGTGACGTCGAGCGCACCGGCGCAACGACGACGGTGACGCTGCCGACGGCATCGCTCGCGCCGGGACGCTATCTGCTGCTGGCGCGGACCGGAGAGCGAATGATCGCGCGGGCGTTTGTGGTGGACTAGGCGCGTTAACTTCCCCTCTCACTCTACGGCCCACTCATGCGCACGATCAGCATTCGCATGCCCGAATCGCTTCACCGTCAGATCCGAGGGCTGGCGATGCGCGAGGGCGTCTCGTTCAATCAGATCGTCGTGCTCACGCTCGCCGAGAAGATCCTCTCCGTGCTCAACGAGGAGCACCGCGAGGCGCGCGCCGATGAGGACCTCGCCGGCGATGTCGACGACGGGCTCGACGCCCGCACACGATGAACACAGGTATGCGCACCACCGCTTCGATCATCGCCTCGCTCGTTCTCGTCGCCTCCGGCGTCGTCGCGCAGGAGCCTTCGCGCTCGGTGCTCTTCCCCGCGCCCGCCGCGGCGTGGGACGTGATCGGCTCGCTCGGCGCGACCGTGACGATCCTGCCGCGGCCGATCGCGGAGGAGGAGATCCGCCAGATCCCGCTGCTCGACCTCGGCGTGCGCGTCGGGCTTCCCCACGGCTTCTCGCTGCTCGGCGGGATCGCGACCAACGTGCTGACGACCAGCGCCGCCGCCGGCGCCGAATGGTCGTACCGCTACGGGAAGTACTCGGTCGCCATCGGTGATCGCCACTCGTTCTGGTACGGTACCGCACAGATCGAGGGCTTCGATGCGTCGGCGATCGGCTGGATGAACCATCCCTTCGTCACCCTCGGCGCCGACTACACGGAGGTGCGTCTCGTCGCACGCGCGGAGGCGACGCTCGTGCTCTATCGCTCCACGCGCGTCGGCGACGAGGAGGTGAGCACCGAGTCGAACCTCCGCTCCGGCACCGCCTTCATGCTCGCGATCGAGCAGCCGTTCATCGACCGGACAGAGGTCTCGATCGGCCTGCGCCTGAACATCACCGACTCGGCCGTGCAGTCGTGGCTCGCGTTCACGACGCTGCGCGACAAGCTCATCTATCCGGAGATCCTCGTCTCCGTCCTGCTATGATCCGTTCGATGATCGCGGCCGTCGCGCTGGCGCTCGCGACGCTCGCCGGCGGATGCGTGCAGGAGCTCGTGCCGATCACGCCCGAGCCGCGCTACGACGAGATCCTCGGCGGCACCACGCCGGTGAGCGACTCGGCGAAGCGGCAGCTCGAGGGCGTCTACGAAGTCCTCGAGGGGAAGGAGCGCTTCGGCGACGCGGTCGTGCTCAAGTACAGCGGAGACATCCTCTCGGTGTTCTCCGAGCGCAACGTCGCGTTCATGATCATGCGTGGCGGCGTGCGCGATTCGGGGCTCGTCTTCACCGGCTCGTGGCGCTTCGCGCAATCGGAGACGACCGGGCGCATCGAGCTCTCGATCGCGCCGGACGACGGAGGACGCGAGCTTGCCTCCGGCCTGGGCGGCGCGCGGCCGGCTCCGGTCCTGCGCGGCGTCTCCGGCGGTCCGAACGCACGCAGCGTTCTCAACACCGAGCTCGTCCTGCGCTGGGTGCGGCCGGTGCGCCGGCGGATCCGCGGCTTCTGGAACATCGCGCACCGCGGCGGCGGACGGAACTCCGATCGCCACCCGTACTCCGAGAACAGCATCCCAATGCTGGTGTATGCCCCGCATCTCGGCGCCAACGGCGTCGAGATCGACGTGCGCATGACGAAGGATCGCGTTCCCGTGCTCTTCCACGACGAGGAGCTCTCGACGCGCCTGGTCCAGGGCAGCTACCTGACCGGACCGATCATGAACTACACGCTCGACGAGCTCACGGCGTTCGCGCGTCTGCGCAACGGCGAACTGATCCCCACCCTCGCCGACGCGCTCGACACGATCGTGCGCGCCACTGATCTGACGCTCGTCTGGCTCGACGTGAAGGATGCCTCGTCGGTGCCCCGCGTGCTCGACCTCGCGCGCGAATACGAGGGCGTGGCGCGAGCGCAGGGACGCGAGCTCGAGATCCTGCTGGGGATTCCCGACGAGTCCATTCTCGAGGCCTACCTGGCGGCCGACACGACGGGCGTCGGAGCAATCTGCGAGCTCGGACTCGACGAGACCCGACGCGCCGGCGCCGAGGTCTGGGCTCCGCGCTGGACGCTGGGAACACTCGATTCAGAGGTCGATGCGATGCACGCCGAAAACCGCCGCGCCTTCGTCTGGACGCTCGACGTTCCGCTCTTCATCACGACGTTCCTGCGCGACGGGGACTTCGACGGAATCCTCACGAACTACCCCACGCTCGTGGCCTACCATGCGTACTCGCAGCAATAGTCACGGCGCGCTGTCCATTGCGCTCGCGTGCGCGCGCACATGCGCGCTCGCGTTCCCGTGCGCGCGCACACGCGCGCTCGCGTTCCCGCTCGCATGCCTGCTCGCATGCCTACTCGCGTGCCTGCCTGTCGGGCGCGCGTCGGCGCAGGAGCCGGGCGCGTCGGCGCAGGAGCCGGGCGCGCCGCCCGCCGAAGCCGGCGATGCCTCGCGCGCGCACACCATTGTCGCGCAGATTGGCGGCGGCGGTGCATTGAGCTTCGGTCCGGACCAGACCGTGCCGCCGGATGCCAGCGAGTCACGCACCGGGCTTTCGGCCGTGGGCCGCGTGCTCTGGCGACCCGGGCATCTGCTCGGCATCGGAGTCGAGAGCGGATTCACGCGCGTGTCGTCGCTCGAGACGTCGATGAGCGACCGCGTGCTGCATCTCACGATCGTTCCCGCGATGGTCGTCTTCGCGATGGAGACTGGTGGATTCGACGCCTCGATCGCGACGGGCTGGCAGCGCTACATCGTGAGCACCGAAGGCAGGGCGATCAGCAGCGCGTGGGAGATGAGCTATTCGGTGGCGGCCGGGTACGTCGTGACGACGATCGGAGGACTGGGCATTGGTGCGGAGGCGAGCTACACCGCGCTGCCCGAGCGCGAGACGCACATCGTGAACCTGCAACTGCGCGCGCAGTACACGATCGAGTATTGAGTGCTGAAAACGGGAAAGGCGCGGTTCCGCCGTCGAGCGGAGCCGCGCCTTTCCGTGTTTCGAGGCCGAGCGATCAGGGTCGTTCGATGATCACGACGCCAACGCGCTTCTCGCCGCAGGCTTTGAGCTGCACGAGATAGGCGCCGTCGGGCATCGCGGCGCCGGCACTGTTGGTGCCGTCCCACGCGATGTCGTAGGTGCCGGCGGGATACAACTGATCGCTGACGAGACGCGTGACCTGCTGGCCCGAGAGCGTCTCGACCCACAGCCGGACCGCGCACGTCGCGGTCAGCGTGAAGCCGAGGTCCGTGCCCTCGACCAGCGGCGTGACGCTCGGCTCGTCGAGCACCACCCGGGGCGAGAGGAACTCGGGACCATGGAAGGCTCCGGTACCCGCCGGCAGCACCGGAATCCAGACCACGTGCTGCGTGGTGGCGCCCTGGTCGGTGACGCCGTAGACGATGCGGTAGACGCGACCGCCGCGGCCGGTGGTCACGACCGCGCGCAGCGAGAAGTCGCGGTCGTCGGTCGCGTAGTCGGCGCCGACGACATCGGCCGAAAGATCGGCGACCACGATGCCGTCCTCGGTCGCCGTGATCGCGTCGAGCGTGACCGTCGGTGCGCAGCCTCCGCTCGAGGCTCCCCCGATGGTGATCGGGAACATCTCAGCGGTCCTCGACCACAGGAACTCGCGGCTGCTCGTCAGATCGATGTCGGCCGCCGTGGCGACGGTAAAGTCTCCGCTCTGGCTCGTGAGCGTCGCATCCTCGGCCGACGTCAGGCGCAGTCGCGTCTGCGTGCTCGCGGTCTGGTCGGTCGGAACGTTCCAGTCGTAGGTGCCGGTCGACGCGTCGGTCGTCGTGATGGTCGTCCAGCTTCCGCCGCCATCGGTCGAGACGTCGACGATGACGCTCGTGACGCCGGAGCTCGACCAGGTGATCGTCGTCGTCGATCCGGGCGCGACGCAGGCGCCGTCAGCCGGCGTGGCGTAGGTCAGCGACGTCGAGAGTGAAGGACACTCGACCGGAGTCCCGGCCGGGTCGCCGCCGCAGCCGGTGCCGCCGTCGAGCGTGCCGGTGCCACCGGCGGTCGCGGGGATCGAGCTCGTGCTGAACGCGCCGGGCTCTCCCGGATCGCCACCACAATCGTAGAGCGTCGCGAGGCTCGTGCAGATGCCGCTGGCGATCTTGACGCGACCGCCCGCGCCACCGCCGCCCGGCTGCGCAAATGGCGCCCACTCGCCTTCGCTGTCGCCGCTGGCGCCACCGACACCGCCGCGGGCCGAGACGGTGCCCGTGATCGTGCCGCTGGCTCCGATCAGTCGAATCGCGCCGCCGGCTCCGCCACCGCCGCCGGCGCCGGCGTACGGCGCGGTCTCACCGTCGCCGCCGGGCTGGCCGTCGACGACAATCGCGCCGCTGACGTCGAGCGATCCGGTCGTGATGATCTCGATCGCGCCGCCACCGGCGCCGCCCGGGCCGGCCAGACCGTAGGTGCCGGGAAAGTCGCAATGCGAAGCGCCCGCTCCGCCACCGGAGCCTCCGTCGACGTCGCTGCCGGCCGCGGTGCCATAGGCACTGCCGCCGACCGACGGCAGCGGGTCGCCCCAGTGCGACGCACCGTCGCCGCCCGTCGCGCCATAGCCGCCGCCGGCGCCACCGCTGCCGTGGACGCAGCCGCCGTAATCACCACCGGCGCCACCGCCTGGTCCCGATCCCGCACCGCCCGTGCTCGAAGCGCCGCTGCGCGCGCCGCCGGCATAGCCGGAGCCGACGCCGTTGATCGTTCCCTCGATGTCGGCGGAGACCGCGCTGACCGACAGCACGGTTCCCTGCTCGATCGTGACCGTGCGGCCCGCCTGCACGCGGAACGTGCCGACGTTGGTGAAGGTCCCGCTGAGAATCGCGCCGTCGGCGGGATCGAGATCTGCGCCGCCGTAATCGGAGCCGTAGATCGTCTGCGCATCTGCGCCGGTGACTGCCACGATGAACAGCAGCAGCGAAGCCGCGAGTAGTCGCGTACGGTGTAGTCGCATGGAAGAGAGAGTGAGGAGGTCGGGGCGGAGGGTGCCCGCGGTCGTGATTGGGGGAGATCGCGCCGGCGTCAGGACTTCGCGGGCCGCGATCGATGAGGGGCCGAACTTACTCAATCGCGAGGAGACGACAATCCTCCGATATCTCCGGATTCGGAGATCATGCGCTTCCGGCGCGCTCGCGCATCTCCCACGGTGAGCCAGATCGAGAGCGCGAACGCCGTGAGGGTCACGACGAGCACCACCGCATCCACGATCGAGGGATCCCAGTCGAGGCCTGCCCGCTCGAGATAGTAGGCGATGTACGAGTTGGGCAGATCCCTCTCGCCGAGCGCGCGCTTGAC
>DATLHO010000134.1:0-32644 GCA_035539855.1 Kapaibacterium sp. (SeqCode)
TCGACGCGTCGGAGTCGACGCACGCGATCGATCTCTCGGCGCAACCGACGGGCACCTACCTCGTGCGCGTCGACGGTGACGGCGAGTCGTGGCTTCGCAAGGTCATCGTCGAGCAGCGCTGACGCTAGCGGTCGACCGACACATATCGCGGCACACCGAGGCCCCGTCATTCGACGGGGCCTTTTTTTGTGCCTGCGCCACCATCCCCGCCAGAGATTCTCCGCTTTCTCCTGACAGCCGTCATGGTTCAGACAACGGTTCGGAGCGACCTTATATCGGTGCGGAGCTCCGCCATGTGCGCGGCGACGGTTCCACTTTTTTCGTTCGCGCGCAATCTGGATGAAATCGCGTCGCGACGTCCTCGCATTGACAAACGCATCAGTCAATTGATGCGAACACATCATTCGACGCATCGCCGCGACGCCGTTCTTTGCATCGTATTCAGATAACGCCGCAGACCGCATGGGCACTGGCCTGCGGCCGTTCGTCGACACGGACCTCGACGACCGTCCCCGACTGCGACAACGCGCTCGGTACGGAGTCACGCCGATATACCGGACCATTTTCAATGAATATCTCACACACCTCCCCGACCCTCACTCGGGCGGCCATCGCCGCGCTCGTCGTCGTCGCGTTGACGCTCGTTCCACGGCTTGCTCCTGCGCAGAACTCGCAGGTTGCGCCGCAGCCGAAAACGCAGTCGCGTGCATTCGTGGTGAACATTCTCGATTCGTCCGTCTCCGAAATCGATCTCGTGGCGATGAAGGAGCTCCGCACGTTCACGGCGGGCCCGCGCCCGTACTACCCGTGCGTCTCGGGCGACAATTCGGTCATGGCGGTGACGGTCGAGGGCGAGGGCGTCGTGAAATTCTACGACGTCGCGACGCTCCGGCAGAAGGGCGAAATGAAGGTCGGCAAGATGTACGCCGAGCACCTGATGTCGCTGCCCGACGGGCGCACCGCGGTGCTCGCCAGCCGGTTTCGCAACGCGTTGCTGTTCATCGACCTGTTCGAGATGAAGGAGAAGTTCGCGGTGGAGATTCCGAACCCGCACAACATCCGCATCGGCGCGACGGGTCGCTACATCTACGTTCAGAGCAAGCTCGACCCGGCGATCTCGGTGGTCGACATCCAGGAGCGGAAGATCGTCAAGCACCATCCCGTGAAGCTGACTCCGCGCGGCCTCGCGATCTCTCCCGACGAGAAGATCGTCTGGTTCGGCGCCAACTGGGTCAACGCGGTGTTCGGGATGGACGTCGAGACCGGGAAGATCCTGCACGTCATCGCGATGCCCGCACCGTCGAACGCGCCGACGATCCAGGAGAACACCTACCACGGCCTCGAGTTCATCGACGACCACACGCTGCTTGCGGCGAACGAAGGCAACTCGACGCTCGACGTCATCGACACGCGCACCGGCACGTGGGTCTTCCGCACGACCGACGTGATGCGCCCCGCCGGACTGCTGAAGCTCGCCGGCACCGACGGCGAATTCATCATCACGAACAAGGCCGACAACTCCGTCGTCCGCGCGCGCCTGGCTCCTGACCGGTCGATCACGATGCTGCGGCGCGTGGTCGTCGGCAAGGGCGAGGATCTCTTCGCGAAGCGCTTCGTGATTTTCTAGAACAACCTCTCACGGCCCTACCCGGCCTGTCTCCACACAGGGGAAGTCTCATAATGGCACCAACACTGAAGACGCTCTCACGCGCCGCCGCGATCGCGGCGGCGCTGCTGCTCACCGGCGGGACGCTCGTCGCACAGCCGGCCGACGCCGGCGCGCTCACCGGTCGAGTCACTTCACGCGAAGGCGCCGTGCTCGCGCGTGCGACGGTGAGCGCGACGATGGGCATGAACACGATCCGTGCGATGGCGGCCAACGACGGCACGTTCCACCTGGGCGGACTCGAGCCCGGCACCTACACGCTCGTCGTCACGCACGTCGGCTACGCGACGTTCACGTCTCCGGTGATCGTGCGCACGAACATGACCGAGCGCCTCGAGATCATTCTCGACGAGCGGCTCTCCGGCTCGATGGTCGTCGTCACGGCTTCGCGGCTGCAGTCGCGGCCGCAGCACTCGACGACCGCGATGAAGACGACGACGCCGCTGCTCGAGACGCCGGCGTCGGTGCAGATCGTCACCGACGAGCGGATGACGCAGCAGCGCATCGAGCGCGTCAGCGAGGCGTTCGACTACATGACGGGCATCGCCAGCGGCAGCGCGACGCGCGCGCACGGCTACCTGCTGCGCGGCTTCGCCGTCGACGACCGGTTCATCCCCTACCAGGTCGACGGGATCTCCGGCGGCGTCTGGCGCCAGCACGAGCCTCCGGCGGCGCTCATCCAGCGCATCGAGTACCTCAAGGGACCGAGCTCGACGCTCTACGGCATCACGCAGCTCGGCGGCGTCATCAACTACGTCACGAAGAAGCCCCTCTCCGCCGCCCAGTCCTCGATCGAGATGCGGCACACGAGCTACGCCAGCGCCGAGTCGCCGATGGGCGCGCGCAACAGCGCGACCGTCACCGCCGACATGACCGGACCGGTCGACGAGGAGCGCACGCTGCTGTACCGCATCATCGCAAGCCACGCGAACAACACGAGCTATCGCGACGATGTCGACGAGCTCAGCCTCGACCTGCTGCCGGAGATGACGTGGCACCCGAGCGAGCGCACGCAGATCACCGCGTCGCTCAACGTCAACATCGACAAAGGCCGGTGGGACGAGTATCTACCGGTGCCCAATCGCGATCTCACGAAGGTGCCCGACATCAGCTCGCGGCTCAACGGACCGACGGACAATTACTGGGATTACGGCTGGGGCATCGGCGCGATCGCGCGGCACACGCTCAGCGACGCGTGGGTGATCCGGTCGGTCGCGCGGCACACCGAGCGCATCGACGGCCGGCGCCTGTCGGAGTTCGCGGGATTGAAGGCCGACAACGTCACGATGAAGCGCAACTGGCGCGACCAGTTCAACGAGCGCTACTACACGTACTTCGACGCCACGGCCGAGGGTAAGCTCGAGACCGGCGCGATCAGCCACACGCTGATCGCCGGCGCGACGATCGGCAACGAGCGCATCCACTTCGACCGCCGGAACATGCAGAGCGACTCGACGCTCGACATCAACATCTACAATCCGGTGCACGTCGAGAACCCCCTGCTGCCCGCGAAGCCCGGCTTCGATCGCTACTGGAACAACCTCTACATCTCGGGCTACGTGCAGGACCAGATCACGGTGTTCGATCCCCTGCGGCTGATCGCCGGCGTGCAGTACACGAGCGCGACGACGAAGCACGAGGAGCGGCGCGGCGGCGTGACGTTCGACAAGTACGACGCGGGATTCTCGCCGCGCGTCGGCGTGGTCGTGCTGCCGATCGACGGGCTGTCGATCTACGGCTCGTACAGCACGTCGTTCAGTCCCACGAACGCCGAGCGCGAGAACGAGCTCGGCACGATCGACTTCGACCCCGAGATCGGCCGGCAGATCGAGACGGGCGCGAAGTTCGAGCTCTTCGACGGCATGCTCGGCGGATCCGCCGCGGCGTTCCAGATCGACTACGACAACGCGCTGAGCGCGACCGGCGGCAAGAACCCGAACGGCAACACGATCTACGTGCAGACCGCGGAGTCGCGCAGCAAGGGCGTCGAGCTCGAGCTGGCGTTCGTGCCGCTGCCGGGCATCTCGCTGACGACGGGCTACAGCTACACCGATGCGCGCGTCATGGCCGACACCGTCGCGGCCCGCGTCGGACAGCGCCTGCCGTACGTCGCCTACAACACCGCCAACGCCTGGCTGAGCGTCGAGCCGCCGATCGAGGCGCTCGAGGGACTGCAGCTCGGCCTCGGCGCCACCTACACGGATGATCGGCCGACCGAGTTCCCGACGGCGAAGGGTGCGCTCCTGTTCCTTCCGAGCTACGTGCGCCTCGACGCCGGCGTCTCCTATGACTTCGGCGGCGCGACGCTCGCGCTCAACGTGACCAACCTGCTCGACGAGCGCTACTGGGCAAGCGGCGGCGTCAGCCGGATCGTGCCGGGTGCGCCGCGGACGATTCGCACGACGCTGCACGTCGGACTCTGAGGCGCGCGATCCCGATCACTCGAAACGAATCCCCTCTCATGATCTCGATCCGAATCATTCCCCTCCTCCTCCTCACGCTCCTGGCCGCGGGCTCTTCGGAGCTCGCGGCGCAGGAGGACAAGCCGGGCGCGACCAATCTCTTCATCACGTACCGCTGCCGTCCGGCCGACCGTCCCGCGTTCATCCGCGCGCTGCGAGAGGACGGCACGAAGCTCTTCGATCAGTACCGTCGCGACGGCGTGATCAAGGAGTACCTGCTGCTGTACAACGAGCTCACCGACGCGCTGACCTGGGACGCGCTCGTGATCCTGACGTTCGAGCGCTACGAGAACACCGAGCGGTGGAGGGCGATCGAGCTGGAGCGGCCGGGCGGTCTCACGCCGCCGCTGCTCGCGCTCGGCGCGCCGCACACATCGTATTTCGCCGACCGCGTGATCGCCGCCGGTACCGCCGGAGACCGGGCGTCGTCGATCTTCACGGTGATCCCCTACAACTACAGCGCGAAGGCGGAATACATGAACTACATCCGGACGTACGGCGTGCCGCAGTTTGACGGGTGGATCAGGGAGGGAGCGATCTCGACGTATGCGATCTACCTGAACCACCACGCGACCGGCGAGCCGTGGGATGCCCTGCTGCTCTTCGAGTACAACGGCATCGCCGGGCTGGCCGCGCGCGACATCGTCAAGCAGCGCGTGCGCGCCGAGCTCGTCAAGGATCCCGGGTGGAAGTTGCTCAGCGACGCGAAACACGATTATCGGGTCGAGCGCGAGGTCGTCATGGCCCGGGCGCTCGTCGGGGAGAAGGTCGTCGGCGGTCGCTAGGCAGGGGTCGCGGGGGGGGCGTGGCGCAACGCCCGGTAAGCCGTAAGTTACCGGGGCTTCGTTGGCCCCGGGCCGGCCGTTGACCTACGGCCGCCCGGCAGGCGCGCGTTCGAGGGCACGGCGTGCGCGTTCTCCAACACCAATGCGACCGGGCGTTCCCCGGCATCACGACAATGTTCCAACGGCTACTTCCCGCACTGCTGCTCTTCTGTCTGATCGCAGGCAGCGCGAGCGCGCAGGTTTCCTACACGTCGGTCAGACCCTTCGGATACGACCTCAAGACGATGGACATCGTCTGGCCGACCACCTCGACCGGCTACGCGGTCGCGCAGCGCAATACCGGCACCGACCCGATCCGCGGCGCGGTGCTCAAGAGCGTCGACGAGGGCGCGACCTGGACGATGATCACGCGTGACGGCGTCAACCTCTACGACATCGACGCCATCAACGAGACGACCGTCATCACCGTCGGTTCGTCGCTTTCCTGCGGCTGCGCGGTGATCCAGCGCACGACCGACGCGGGCTCGAACTGGACCGAGCAGACCTTCGCCACCGTCAGCGAGCTTCGCGCCGTCGACTTCACGAGCGCCACCGTCGGCTACGCCGTCGGCGCCTCGGGCGCGGTCATGAAGACCACCGACGCCGGCGCCAACTGGACGAACATCGGTCCCGGCCCGAGCGAGAGCGTCACGTTCACGTCGCTGTCGTTCTCCGGTCCGAGCGTCGGCTACGCCGTCGCGATGTACACCGCGCTTGTCGAGCCGAACCGCGTTTACAAGACCACCGACGCCGGCGCGACGTGGACCAAGATCATGGACCAGGGCACCGACGCGAACAAGCCGGTCTTCTTCGACGTCTGGGCGACGAGCGACCAGGTGATCTACCTGGCCGGCCGCGAGATCGTCCGTCGCCTGTTCAAGTCGACCGACGGCGGCGCGACGTGGAAGGCGATCTACAACGGACTGCCCGCGCCGCTGCCGTTCGGCATGAACGCGATCGAGTTCGTCAACGACACGCTCGGCTTCGCCGCCGGCGACTACGGCACGCTGCTTCGCACGACGAACGCGGGCGCAATCTGGACGAAGGAGGATCCGGGCACGCTCACCGCACTGACCGCGATCGGTTTCGCCAGTCCGTACAACGGCATCTTCGGAGGACTCAGCGGCGAGCTCTATCGCCGTGCTGTCACCGAGCTCCCGACGGTCAACGTCAGCGCCAGCAGCCTCAACTTCGGGACGATGGCCACCGGCTCGAAGGATCTCGAGCTCATCGTCTCTCCGGGCAACAGCGTCGGACTGACGATCGAGGGCATCGAGGTCAACGACTTCGACGAGGCGGGCTTCTCGCTCGTCGAGCCCACGGGCTTCCCGATCGAGCTCAGCGGCGACGAGGAGCAGACCGTCACGGTTCGCTTCACGCCCGTCGAGGGTCTGAACCGCCGCGTCTTCGGCCAGTTGACGATCACGACGAACGACGCGCGCACACCGGAGAAGACGGTGTCGCTGCTGGCCGACGCGACGACGTCGACGGCCACGCCGCAGATCTCGATCTCCACCGACGCGGTGCGCTTCGGCACGCTCATCGAGCGCCAGTCGAAGACGATGTCTCTTGAGATCAGCGCCGCGACCGAGGAGCCGCTGGTCATCGACTCGCTGTGGATCAACCGCCAGAGCCCGGGCGCCGAGGCCTTCTCGATCGTCTCGCCCGACGGCGGCTTCCCGATCACCGTGGCCCCGGGCCAGCCGCTGACCGTCACGCTGCGCTACGCGCCGATGGCGCCGACGGAGTTCCCCGCGGCGGCCGACCTCGTAATCCTCTCGAACGATCCCGACAACACGGAGCTCCGCGTCGCGCTCAGCGGCGAGGCCGATGTCGACCCGTCGGGCGTCGAGGACGAGGCGCTGCGAAGCGCGCTTGCGATCACGACGAGCCCGAACCCCGTCGGCCAGCAGGCCCGCATCGCGATGACCATCCCGCACGCCGGTCACCTGACGGCGCGCCTGGTCGATGCTACCGGCGCGGTCGCGGCCACGCTCGTCGATGCATCGGAGACCGCCGGTCCGCGCAGCTACACGCTCGATGCGGCGGCGCTGCCGAGCGGCACGTACACGCTCGTGGTCACGCTCGACGGTCGTACCGTCTCGTCGCGCGTGAGCATCGTGCGCTGATCGTTTCGTCGAAGAGAATCAGGGGGAGACAGGAGCGATCCTGTCTCCCCCTTCTCGTTGGGGCCATGGCATATCCGTTGCGACCGTAGGCTCGACGACATCGAAGCGAGAACCACGTCACCGCGGGGAGCACCATGGCGAACAAGAGCAAGAAGTCGGGCGAGCCGAAGAAGACGCGTCCGCCGCAGAAGCAGCGGCGGCAGCCGGGCATCGAGGCGCGGATGACTCCGCGGCCGCGCGCCGAGGATCCGGGATACAAGGGCAGCGACAAGCTGCTCGACCGCGTCGCGCTGATCACCGGCGGCGACAGCGGCATCGGCCGCGCCGTCGCGATCGCGTTCGCGCGCGAGGGCGCCGACGTCTCGATCGTCTACTACGACGAGCACGAGGATGCCGAGGAGACGAAGCGGATGGTCGAGGAAGAGGGGCGGCGCTGCCTTCTGCTCGCCGGCGACATCTCGCGCGAGGCGTTCTGCCGCCGCGCCGTCGAGAAGACCGTCGCGAAGCTCGGCCGGCTCGACGTGCTCGTCAACAACGCGGCGGTGCAGTTCCCGCAGGACAGCATCGAGAAGATCACCGCCGAGCAGCTCGATCGCACGTTCAAGACCAACATCTACTCGATGTTCTACCTGACGAGCGCGGCGCTTCCGCACCTGAAGAAGGGCAGCACGATCGTCAACAGCACGTCGGTGACCGCGTACCGCGGCAGTCCCGGGCTCATCGACTACGCCGCGACCAAGGGCGCGATCGACGCGTTCACGCGCTCGCTCGCCGGTAGTCTCGTCGACCGCGGCATTCGCGTCAACGCCGTCGCGCCGGGACCGATCTGGACGCCGCTGATTGTCTCCTCGTTCGACGCGAAGAAGGTCTCGACCTTCGGCGGCGATTCGCCGATGAAGCGGCCGGGCGAGCCCGAGGAGGTCGCGCCGTCATACGTGTTCCTCGCAAGCGACGACTCGTCGTACATGACCGGGCAGGTGCTGCACCCCAACGGCGGCGAGATCATCAACGGGTAGCCACAGCAAGGTGCACGAACGCGCGCCGGCGACGGAGCATGCCTCCGTCGCCGTCGCCGTTTTCCTCCGTCCGCCTCGCTACTTCGTGGTGTCCGGTACGCCCGGAGCTGGTGCGCCCGGAGCCGCGCCGGCCGGCGCGCCCGCGGGCGGCTCGTAGTCGGGCACGGGGTTCTTGATCGCGGGGACCGTGCGCAGGTACGCGTAGACTGCGCGTAGGTCATCCTCAGAGAGCGTCGCGTAGTTCTGCCACGGCATCGGCGGCATGATAGGTCGCGCGGGCTCGCCGTTGTGAATGCCGCGCTTGATCGTCTGCACGAACTGGTCGGCGCTCCACGAGCCGATGCCGGTCGCCGAGTCGGGCGTGAGGTTTCGTGCGTAGCTCGTGCCCCACGGTCCGATGAAGGCGGTGCCGGAGGACGCGAACATGTACGGCGCGCTCATCTCGATCTTCGGAAGCGTGACGCCCTCCGGCGAGCCCATGAGCATCTTCGTCATGTCGGGGCCCGGCCCGTTCGCGGTCATGGTGAACGGCGTGTGGCAGTCGTTGCACCCGCCGACGGTCACGAGCGATTCGCCGCGGGCAACGGGATCGGCGGCCGCTGCGCCCGTCGCCGTGTCGGGTCCGGCGACGGCGGTCGTGTCGTCGACCGCCTTGTCGGGATCGGGCCCGTCGCAGGCGGAGAGCGTCAGGGTGAACAGGAGCGTCGCGAGCGCCAGACGCGGCGCCAGGCGAAGCGTGCGCACACCGGTCGTGGACTGTGTGTCCATGGATCGTGCCTCAGTGATACGGTGAGAGTGTCGGGCGCGGCGAACGGGAGAGACCGCGCCTGTTCTGACAAGCAGTCGAGCGAAGTGGCTCGCTCTCGGAGGGGATGGGGGTGAGGCTCGGGGGGCTGGTCGCGAATGTAGGTGATTCGAACGGATTCTACGTCGCCTCTGTCGGATAGAGCAGCGCGCGCTTCAGGAGCTCGAGCACCATGAGCTCGTCGGCGTCGAGCCAGTTGGACTTCACCGACTTCGTCGCCGCGGCGCAGTCGTCGAGCATCGCGCAGAGATCACCCTCTTCGTAGCGAGTGAGCACGAGCGGATGGATGTAGCTCTTGCGACAGACCGCGGGGGTATTGCCGAGCGTCGCGGCGACGGCGCGGACTGACTCGACGATGCGGCTTCGTCGCTCCGTGAGCGTCTCGCACTCACCGCTCTCGCGCAGCAGAATGGCCGCCGCGACGGTGCCGCCCCACGTGCGGAAGTCCTTGGCCGTGAAGCTGTCGCCGCCGAGCTCGCGCAGGTAGTCGTTGACGTCGGCCGAGCCGATCGAGCGTCCCTCGCCCGCATCGTCGATGTACTGGAAGAGCTCCTGACCGGGCACCTCCTGGCAGTGCCGGACGACGCGGGCCAGCCGGCGGTCGGTCACCTCGACGTCGTGCGCGACGCCGCTCTTTCCGCGAAAGCGGAAGCGCGCGCGATGCCCGTCGATCTCGACGTGCCGGTCGCGCAGCGTCGTCAGCCCGTACGATCGATTCGCCCGGGCGTACTCCTCGTTGCCCACACGGATCAGCGTCTGCTCGAGCAGGCTGACGACGACCGCGAGCACCTTCTCGCGCGGCAGGCCCGGCAGCGCCAGGTGCTCGTCGACCCGCTCGCGGATCGTCGGCAGCGCCGCGCCGAAGAGCGCCATGCGGCCGAACTTCGTCTCCTCGCGCATGCACCGCCACTTCGCGTGATACCGATACTGCTTGCGCCCGCGCGCGTCGCGTCCGGTCGCCTGGATGTGGCCGCGCGGCGATGGCGAGATCCACACATCCGTCCAGGCCGGTGGAATCGCGAGCGTGCGGATGCGCGAGAGCTCGGCCTCGTCGGTGATCCGTGCACCGTCGGGAGCGTGATAGGAGAAGCCTCCTCCCCTTCTGCGCCGCGTGATCCCAGGGCCATCGTCGCCCATGTAGCGCAGCCCGGCCGCCCGCGCGGATTCCTCCGGATCGGTGATCAGGTCGACGTCATTGATGCTCTCGAATGCTCGGCGTGCGGTGGTGGAACGTCCCATGCCCTACGACAGTGCAATCGCGGTGCCGCTCTCCCGCTCGCCTTCTGTTCGGAGCTACTCGCTGACGGTGATCTCGACGGACATGCCCCGATCGGCGTGACCGTCGACGGAGCAATAGACGCGGTAGGTGCCGGGCGCGAGATCGACGGGGAGCGACTGGGTCTCGCCCGGCTGCGCATTGGTCGGCAGCGAGACGCTCGTGCCGTTGCCCTCGACGGTGAGCCCGTGCGGCTCGGTGCCGTCGTTCTTCACCTGGAACAGGTGCGCGCCGGGCGTGAGGATCGTCGGCATCCGCACCTCGAACTCCTTGATCGACACCTTCACCGTCGTCGGATCTGCCGACGGATCGGCCGATGTCACGGCGCTGCCGCCGGAGCGCGTCGGACCCGGTCCCGTTTCCACCGTCTCCGGCGCCTGTCGCGCGGTCTGCTCGGCGTCGCAGGCGCCGAGCCCGGCGCCAAGAACCACCGCGAGCGTGAGCGCGGCGAGCGTGCGGACGGTGTCGATCGTCTTCATTCGTTCGGATTCTCTTTCGTGAAATGGAGTCGTCGCGCGGCCTACGGCTGGACCGTCAGCGGCAGCGAGACATTGTGATCGCCGACGGGACAGCGAGCCGTGTACGTGCCGGGCGTCAGGTCGACTTCCATCGACGCGGCGCCGCCGGCATCGAGATCGGCGCCGAGACCGGCTTCCTGGCCCGCTCCCTCGATGCGCAGGCTGTGCTCCTGCGTGCCGGCATTGACGACGTTGAACGTGGTCGGTCCGGGCTTGAGGATCGTCGGCATCGAGATGTCGCCGTCCTTCAGCGTCACGGTGATCGTCTGCGTCTCGAGCGACGAGCCGGCGGTCGACGAGCCGGGCATCTCCGCCGCGGCGCCGCCGGTGTCGATCGGTCCGGGCATCTGATTGCCCGAGCCGCGCTGGCGATCGATGTCGTCCTTCCCTTCCTGTCCTCCGCATCCGACGACCAGGATCGCGACGAGCACGACGACGACGGCGAGAAGCGTGTTCAGCATTTTCCGGCGAAGATCGTCCGAGTTCTCCGGACGGCAGACGAGTGTCGCTCTGTTCATCGATGGACCCCTGTGGTTGAGTGTCATCGGTCCGCCGGGGCGGACGCGCGATGAACTGGCTACAGGAATCGTGCCTACGACATGGCGACGGCCCGTCACCGCTGGGGGTGACGGGCCGTCGGAATCGTGGCCTGCTGGGGGACGCGTCGGCGCCGCTGGTGCTGAGGTCGGCGCGCGGGTCTACTTGCCGAAGACCGGCAGCCAGTCGCGCGAGGCGTAATCGCTCATCGTGATCGCGACGAGGATCAGGAACCAGAGGAAGCCGATGCTCGCGAACACCCAGACGAGCTTGCTCGAGAACTTCACGTGCATGAAGTAGAGCACGACGAGGGTCGCCTTGACGACGGCGATCGTCAGCGCGATGACGACGTTGGCGGTGCGGCCGAGGTTGATCTCGGCGACGAGCACCGTCAGCGCCAGAAGCACCATCAGGAGGCCGAAGATCGTCCAGTAGGTTTTCTTCGGAAGGACGTGACCAATCATGTCGATTTCAGATAGACAGGAGATTGACGGCGACTCTTAGTGACCGGCGGCGCTGGCTCCGAGCTTCAGCGGCTCGATGAGATAGAGCAGCGGGTACAGGAAGATCCAGATGATGTCGACGAAGTGCCAGTACAGACCGGTCATCTCGACCGGGTTGTAGTAGTTCGGCGTGAAGTCGCCGCGGCGGGCGCGGAACGCGACCCAGAGCACGACGCCGATGCCGATGATCATGTGGATCGCGTGCACGCCGGTCAGCGCGAAGTACAGGAAGAAGAATCCCTCGGCCTGCGGGTAGGCGAACTTGTCGGTGAAGTCGACCGACCCCGGGATCAGATGGTGCTCGAACTTCGACGCGTACTCGAACGCCTTGATGACGAGGAAGCCCACGCCGAACGTGGTCGTGACCAGCAGCCAGTTGAACGTCGCCTTGCGGTGGCCCTCCTGCGCCGCGTGCACGGCGAAGGCCATCGTCAGCGAGCTGCACAGCAGCACCAGCGTGTTGACGCCGCCGAGAACCCAGTCGAGCTCGTGGCTGGCCTCGACGATGGCGTCCATGTAGTACACCCGGTAGAGGATGTACGCCATGAACATGCCGCCGAAGAACATGACCTCGGTGATGAGGAAGCCCCACATGCCGAGCGTCGACGCTTCGTGCTGCTGCGTGAGATCATCGAAATGATGCTGCAGCCCCTTCGGGTGCGCGTGCGAATGCGACTCAGCCATGGAACACCTCCTTCTTCTCGACGGCGATCGAAGCCTGCTGCTCCGCCTCCTCGGGTGAATACTCGTACGCCTCGTGCGTGACGACCGGGGTCTCGTGGAAGTTCTCGGTCGGCGGCGGCGAGGCGGTCTGCCACTCGAGTCCGACGGCGCCCCACGGGTTCGGTCCGGCGATCGGACCCTTCTTGAGCGACCACAGGAAGTACACCAGCGGCATCAGCAGTCCGACGGCAAGCACGGTCGCGCCTGCGGTCGACATGACGTTGAGCACCTGGAACTCCGGCGGATAGGCGTGGTAGCGTCGCGGCATGCCGACGTAGCCGACGATGAACTGCGGGAAGAACGTCAGGTTGAAGCCGACGAAGATCAGCAGCGCCGAGAGCCGTCCCCAGCCTTCGGGATACATGCGGCCGAACATCTTCGGCCACCAGAAATGGATGCCGCCGAGGTACGCCAGCACCGTGCCGCCGACCATGACGTAGTGGAAGTGCGCGACGACGAAGTACGTGTCGTGCACGTGCACGTCGATCGGGAGCGTCGCCAGGAACAGGCCCGTCAGTCCGCCGATCGTGAACAGTCCGATGAAGCCGATCGCGTAGAGCATCGGCGTCTGATAGCTGACCGATCCCTTGTACATCGTCGTCGACCAGTTGAAGACCTTGACGGCCGACGGGATCGCGACGAGGAAGCTGAGGATCGAGAAGATCATGCCCGCATACACCGACTGTCCGGAGACGAACATGTGGTGACCCCAGACGAGGAAGCCGAGCACCGCGATGCCGAGGCTCGAGAAGGCGACGAAGCTGTAGCCGAAGATCCGGCGGCGGGTGAAGCAGGCGACGAGCTCGCTGATCACGGCCATGCCGGGCAGCACCATGATGTAGACCGCAGGGTGCGAGTAGAACCAGAACAGGTGCTGGAAGAGGATCGGGTCGCCGCCGAGCGCCGGGTCGAAGATGCCGACGCCGAAGAGGCGCTCGAGCGCGACCAGGACGATGGCGATCGCGACGACCGGTGTGCCGAGCAGCATGATGAGCGCCGCCGCGTAGTTCGACCAGACGAACAGCGGCAGCCGCGACCAGGTCATGCCCGGCGCGCGCATCTTGTGCACGGTGACGATGAAATTCAGACCGGTGAAGATCGAGCCGAATCCGGCGAAGAACGCGCCGAGTCCGGTGAGCACCACGTTCGTGTTCGAGTACGTCGTGCTGTACGGCGTGTAGAACGTCCACCCCGTGTCGACGCCGCCGGTGATCATCGCCAGCAGCGCGAGCACCGCGCCGAAGCTGAAGATGTACCAGCTCGCGAGGTTGATGCGCGGGAATGCCATGTCGCGCGCGCCGATCATGATCGGCAGGACGAAGTTGCCGAGCACGCCGGGGATCGCCGGGATCAGGAAGAAGAAGACCATCGCGACGCCGTGCATCGTGAAGATCTTGTTGTACGCCTCGGCGGTGAAGACGTCGCCGGCCGGCGTGACCAGTTCCAGGCGGATCATCAGCGCGAAGATTCCGCCGATCGCGAAGAAGAGCGAGACGGTGATCAGATAGAGAATGCCGATCCGCTTGTGGTCGACCGTCGTCAGCCACGACTTCAGCCCGTAGTTCGCATTGAGGTAACTCACCGCGGGCATCGTGTGAACGCTCTCGCCGTCGTTCGTCATCTGAGCTGGAGTAATCGTCGTGTCCATTTATCGGTTGCCTTGTGCTGCGTTCGTCCCAGTGGTCGTCGCCGTCGCGGTGTCGACAGGCGCCGGGGCCGTCCCGGTTCCGGTGGCCGCCGCGGCGCCCCCGCTGGCGCCGATCGACTTCAGGTACGCGATGATCTGCAGAATCCCCTCCTCGGTGATCTGCCCGGTGTACGTCGGCATGATCGGCTCGTAGCCCTGGACGATCTTCGAGCGCGGGTTGATGATCGACTCGCGCACGTAGTCCTCGTCGACCGGCGCGGTGCCGCCGCCGTTGAGCGCGGCGACCGTGCCGAAGAGGCCCTCGAACTTCGGTCCGCGCTGGCCCGATCCCGCCGAGTGACAGGTGACGCAGCCCATCTGCGTGATCAGGCGCTTGCCCGCGGCGGCCGGTGCCTCGTCGGCGGAGCTGCCGGAGAGCCACGCCTGGTACTCGGTCGGCTCCATGACGATGATCTTGCCGATCATGCCGGAGTGCTGGGTGCCGCAGTATTCGGTGCAGAACAGGTGGTACGTGCCGGTCTTCGTCGCCTCGAACCACACCGACGTGTAGCGTCCGGGCAGCACGTCCTGCTTGATGCGGAACGCGGGCACGTAGAAGCTGTGGATCACGTCCTGCGAGGTCATGATCAGCTTCACCGCCCGGCCGACCGGGACGTGCAGCTCGTTGATCTCGCGCGTGCCGTTGGGACTCTGCAGCTTCCACATCCACTGCTTGCCGACGACCGTCACCTCCATCGCACCGGCCGGAGCGCGGTAGATCGAGAAGTAGGTGCCGGTCGACCATGCGAAGACGGCGAGCGAGATGGTCAGCGGAAGGCCGATCCAGAGCATCTCGAGCTTGTGGCTCGATGCCGGCGGATTGCTGCGATCGACGTTGGTGCCACGGCGGTACTTCACGGCGAAGAAGAACACCATGCCGTAGACCACGAGCGTGAAGAACGCCGTGATCGCGACGAGCACGAAGTAGACCGAGTCGACCTTCCCTGCGACCGTCGACGCCTGCTCAGGAAATAACGGGAAAGACCACATAATGCTGGGAGAATCGGGGACCGTGCATGAGGAGGCGCGCACACTGCGACGCCGTCACGGGCCCGTATCGAATTCGGTAAATCGAAACCGGCGAATCAGTTACGGCTGGCGACGCCGACCGTCTCGACCGCATGCTCGAGCGGACTCGAGCGACGCCGGCGGTCGCGGCGCACGCTTGCGTAGATGAACCCGAGGATCGCGAGCACCGTCGCGGCGCCGGCGATGCGAACGATGGTCATGATCGCCACGCCATAGGTGCCCGTGTGCGGGTCGTAGGCGTAGCAGAGCATCAGCACCTTGTCGACGACCGAGCCGATCTTGTTTTCGGCCGCGTCGATGAGACTGTAGCGCAGGTCGCGCGGCGGATACTCGATGCCGTAGAGGTAGCGCGACATCCGGCCCTGCGGCGTGACCACCATGATGCCGGAGGCGTGCGCGTACTCCTTCGACTCGGGATCGTACATGAAGCGGAAGCCGACCGCGTCGGCCAGCCGCGCGATCGTCACCGAGTCGCCGGTCAGGAAGTGCCAGCCGTTGTCGGTGCCGGCACGTCCGTAGTCCTTCATGTACTGCCGCTTCTTCCCCATCGCGAGCACCGGACCCTCGGTGTGGTCGATGCTCACGGTGATCACCTCGTACTCGCGGCCCGCATCGAACTTCAGCGTGCGCATCGCGCTGACGAGGCCGTTGAGCACCTGCGTGCAGAGCATCGGGCACTCGTAGTAGGCCAGCGTCAGGATCACCGGCCGCTTTCCGAAATACTCGCCGAGCCGCACCGCGCGCCCGGTCTCGTCGCGAAACATCAGGTCCAGCGGAACGAGCGAGTCCAGCTTCTGGTCGAGTCCGACCTCGCTTGCGACGCGGTTGCCCGCGAGCTCGGCGCGGGATTCTCCCGCGGCCAGAAGGACAACCATCGCGACCAGCATCGCCGGTGCGAGTCGCCTCCACCGCGGCAGTACATGAATCATGGCAGCGTCATCAGATCGGTTCGTGAGCGTGGGGATCGTTCAATCGTCGGCATCGCGCACGCGCCGGCCGTCCGGCGCTCGAGTGTCCATCCGCGTCACGGCCGTGTGCCGGCTCCCTGTGTCGTCGCTGCGCCCGGGGCTGCCGAGCCTGTCGTTCCCGTCGTCGTGGCCGCGCCGGCAGTGTCGCGCACTGTACCGCGCGCGGTGTCCCTGGCGCCGGAGGCGACGAATCGCGGCAGTCCCTTCTCGGCGATCATCGTCATCGCGTCGTCGACGCTGATGCGGCGCGAGCCGTCGTTGGCGACGCCGGAGGCGGCGATCACCGAATCCTCGTGGCGGCGGAACGCGGCCATGTCGCGAGCCGGGTTGCTCTGCAGGCGCGGTCCCGGCGGCGAGCGGCGCTCGGCCAGCGGCGAGAGCTGCGGATCGGCGCGGTCGGCCTGCGCGGCGAAGAACTCGAAGAGTCCCCAGCATGCCAGGGCCGACAGCGCGATGCCGACGACGAGGTAGCCGAGGGCCTTCGCCAGCGAGTTGATCGGCACGTCGCGCTCTTCGTGCACGTGTCCGATGCTCGGCACGTCGCCGCCCTGCGCCACCGTCTTGTGCACGATGACGTTCTCGCCCTGGAAGATGTTCTTGTCGTCCTGTCTCTTTTCAGCCATCGTCGATGCTCGTGAGTATCAGTCAGTCGTTCAGTGGCCGGCCTTCGCCTCGGCGGTCAGGTCCTCCTCGGCGACCATCAGCAGCGGCTCCTTCTCCTCGACGTGCGCGAGCGCGGCCTGCATGCGGGGATCGTTCGTCAGCAGCAGCGGGCGCTGTTTGACCTGGTAGAGGAAGTACCAGACGAAGACGCCGCCGATCGCGATGAGCGCGGCGAGATCGAGCCAGTGCACGAACAGCTGCGACTCGTGGAACGACGGGGCGATCACCCAGAGCGTGTCGACCGCGCGCATGACCAGCAGCCAGATCGCGACCCCGCTCAGGATGCGGGTGTTGCGCTTGTTGCGCCGCGACAGCAGGATCAGGAACGGCGTCGCGA
Organism: Kapaibacterium sp. (SeqCode); assembly: GCA_035539855.1. Lineage (GTDB taxonomy): Bacteria > Bacteroidota > Ignavibacteria > OLB7 > OLB7 > DATLHO01. The sequence goes on from DATLHO010000134.1 coordinate 17,144, forward strand.
AGTGCAGCGCGATCAGCGAGTACGCAATCCACTCCCAGCCGCCGTGCAGGCGGTGGATGTACCACGGAGTCTCCTCGGCCAGGTTGCCGCCGTAGATGATCAGGAGCTGCGAGAACGAGATGTACGCCCAGAGCATGTTGAAGGCGAACATGAGCGTGCCGAGATCGTGGAGGATCTTCGGACGGATCACGTCGCTGATCGGGCGGTAGTCGGCGAGGAAGATCAGGAACAGGGTCGCGGCGCAGGTCGTCGCGAGGACGAAGGCCACGATCATCTGCACGCCGAAGATCGTCGAGAACCAGTGCGGCTCCAGCGACATCACCCAGTCGACCGCGGCGAAGGTCATCGTCAGGATCAGCAGCACGAGGCCGGCAGCGCTGACGTTCTGGATCTTGCGGATCTGTGTGATCTCGCCGGTCTCCTCCAGACGCCGGACGTGACGGAAGACCATCATCGACCAGCCGATCCAGATCGCGAAGTACAGCACGGTGCGCGCGATCCAGAAGACCTCGTTGAGGTAGGGCTGCTTCGCGTGCAGGATGTGATCGCTGGCGGCCTCGGGGCGCGCCCACTCGTAGAGATCGCCGGTGAGCATGCCCACGACGATCGGCACGAACAGCACGAGCATGACCGGCAGCGTGCGGATCGCCGAGGAGAGCAGGCGGCGGATCAGGAAGCCCCACGCGCCGCCGACGAGGTTGTGGAGCATGTAGATGCCGAAGGCGCCGACCGGCAGGGCGATCCACACGATGAAGCCGAAGAGCCACGAGCGGAACAGCTGCGACGGGTCGATGAAGATGCCAGCGACGCACGCGATGAGTCCGACCGCGCCGATGATGAGCGCGCGCTGCTGGAACCGATCGAGCCGTGCGAGAAGGGGTTCGCTATGTTTCATTGGTCAGTGCTCAGGGTGTCGTTCGCGCCGGCGTGTCGGCGGTGCGCGAAAGCTGCAGGGCGCGGATGTAGGCCGTGATCGCCCAGCGATCGGTCGGCTTGACGCGGGCCGCGTAGCTGTACATCGTTCCGAATCCGTGGGTGATCACATCGTAGTAGTGCCCGTCGGCCGCCGTGCGCAGGCGCTCGAGGTGGAACGACGGCGGCTGCGGGAATCCGCGCTGCACGATCATGCCGTTGCCGTCGCCGGTCTGGCCGTGGCACGGCGAGCAGTAGATGTTGTAGCGCTCGCGGCCGCGATCGAGCACCTCGCGCGTGACCGCGATGGGAATCGATGCGGTCTTCAACTGCGCGTCGGTCACGCGCGGGCGTGCGCCCGGAGTCGCTCCGGTCGTCGTCGCTCCGCCGGAAGCCCCGCCGGTAGCCGTGTCGCCGCCGGTCTGCGCGATCGCGCCGGACTCGGCGAGGCCCCACTGCACGCTCGCCGCGCTGTCGCGAACGACGGCGTCGGGTGCGCCGGCAACGCGGCCGCTGCGCGGAACGGTGCCCTCGATGAGCGGCCGCGACGCCAGGCTGTCGGCGAAGACCGTGTTGATCTCGAACGGCTCGGCCTTCTCCTGGTTGTACATCTCGTTGCGGCAGCCACCGAGCGCAAGCCCGGTGGTCGCCAGCACCAGCAGCAGTGCGGAGCGTCTGGTCAGCGTTGTGTTGCTCGAAGTCATCGTTGGCATTTCGGGGCCGGCCATCAATCGTTGCTGTGGAACTAGTGCTCGATCGCGACGACGTCGTCGGGCGACATCTGCTGGAGGAACCGACTCGTCTTCTCGAGATCGAACTGCGGGTCGCGCGCCTCGATGCACAGGAAGAACCGGTGACGGCTGGCCATCTCGAAGCGTGGGTCGTTGAAGACCGGGTGATACGGCATCGGCAGTCCGTTGAGCGCGAGCATGCCGAAGACCGCCGTCAGCGCGGCCAGCAGGATCGTCAGCTCGAAGGTCACCGGGATGAAGTACGGGATGCTCACGAGCGGACGGCCGCCGACGTTCAGCGGATAGGCGACCGACGAGAGATAGACCTGCATCCCGAGTCCGCCGATCAGGCCGGTGAGCCCGCCGATGAGCACCAGCAGCGGCAGCCGCGTCTTGTGGAAGCCGACGGCCTCGGCCAGTCCCTCGACCGGGAACGGCGTGTAGCCGTCCATGCGGCGGTAGCCCGCGCCGTGAGCGCGCTGCGCTGCGGCGACCAGCGCCTCGGGCGAATGGAACTCCGCCATGATTCCGTAGATCGGAGGTCTCTTTTCCATTACTCGCACGCCTCTGTGATCGAGGCCGTCGTTTGCGGATTTCGGATTTCGGATTGCGCCTAGTGCTTTTCGTCGCCCGAGTGATGCGAGACCTCATGGATGAGCTCGCGCATCTCGAAGATCGAGATGACCGGCAGGAAGCGAATGAACAGGAACATCAGCGCGAAGAACAGTCCGATCGTTCCGAGGAACATCGCCCAGTCCCAGACCGTCGGGTAGTACATCTCCCACGACGACGGCATGTAATCGGCCGCCAGCGACGTCGCGATGATCACGAAGCGCTCGAGCCACATGCCGATGTTGATGACGATCGAGATCATCCAGAGGATCACCGTGTTGGTGCGGAAGCGCCGGAACCACAGCAGCTGAGGGATCAGGATGTTCGTCAGGATCAGCGCCCAGTACGCCGGCCAGTACAGACCGAAGGCGCGGTTGGCCATCATGAACCACTCGTAGAAGCTTCCGCTGTACCACGCGAAGAATGCCTCCATCGCGTAGCCGTAGCCGACGATCAGTCCCATCGCGAGCATCACCTTCGACATGTTGTTGAGGTGACGCATCGTGATGAAGTCCTCGAGGCCGTAGATCCGGCGCATCGGGATGCCGATCGTCAGCACCATCGCGAAGCCCGAGTACACGGCGCCGGCGACGAAGTACGGCGGGAAGATCGTCGCGTGCCAGCCCGGGATCAGCGAGATCGCGAAGTCGAAACCGACGATCGTGTGCACCGAGATGACCAACGGCGTCGCCAGTCCGGCCAGCAGCATGTACGCGGTCGAGTAGCGCTTCCAGTGGATCGCCGAGCCGCGCCATCCGAGCGCGAGCATGCCGTAGACCGCGCGTGCGGTCTTGTTCGCCGCGCGATCACGCAGCGTCGCGAGATCGGGAATCAGTCCGATGAACCAGAAGAGGAACGACACCGTCGCGTACGTCGAGATCGCGAACACGTCCCACAGCAGCGGGCTTCGGAAGTTCGGCCACATCCCCATCGTGTTCGGATACGGGAAGAGCCAGTAATCGAGCCACGGACGGCCGGTGTGCAGCGCCGGGTACATGCCCGCGCACGCCACTGCGAAGAGCGTCATCGCCTCGGCGAACCGGTTGATCGACGTGCGCCAGTCCTGACGCAGCAGCAGCAGGATCGCCGAGATCAGCGTGCCGGCGTGACCGATGCCGATCCACCAGACGAAGTTGATGATGTCGAACGCCCATGCCACCGGGACGTTGTTGCCCCAGATGCCGGTGCCCTTGATCAGCAGCCACGTGATCGAGTACAGCAGCACCATCGTCAGCAGGAACGACAGGCCGAACCCGAACCACCAGCCCTTGCCCACCTTCTCGGTGAGCACGAGCGAGCTGATCTTGTCGGTCACCGACGCATAGTCGTGCCCCGGTCCGATCACCGAAAACCGCGGGTCGAGTCGCGAGGGGATGTTGTCGAGCTCCTCTACCGCACGATCGTTGTCGCTCTGCGTGGTTGCCATTCTGGTCGTTCTTGTACTGCTGGATACTGGTCAGATGTCAGATGTCAGATGTCAAAGGTCACATACAAATGACCAAAATGACCTTCGACGCCTTGTGACATCTAACATCTAACATTTGACATCTGACAACCGCCTTACACCATCAGGGCCGCATTGGGATTCCGCACGCGCCCCAGGTAAGTCGTCCGCGGATTCGTGTTGAGCTCCGGAAGCAGCGGGTAGTTGCGCGGCTCGGCCTTGAGCTGCGCGACACGGCTCGTCTTGTCGTTGATGTCGCCGAAGACGATCGCTCCGGTCGGACATGCCGCCTGGCAGGCGGTCTCGATCTCTCCGTCGCGCACGCGGCGATCTTCGCGCTTGGCGTCGATGCGCGCGTGGTTGATCCGCTGCACACAGTAGGTGCACTTCTCCATCACGCCGCGGCTGCGGACGGTGACGTCCGGGTTCTTGCCGAGCGCCTCGGTCTCCGTGATGTTCTCGGTGAAGTGCAGGAAGTTGAAGCGGCGGACCTTGTACGGGCAGTTGTTCGAGCAGTAGCGCGTGCCGACACAGCGGTTGTATACCATGTCGTTGAGGCCCTCGGAGCTGTGCACGGTCGCGTTGACCGGACAGACGACCTCGCACGGCGCGGTCTCGCACTGCATGCAGGGGATCGGCTGGAACGCCGTCGTCGGGTTGTCGATGCTCCCCTTGAAATAGGTGTCGACGCGCAGCCAGTGCATCTCGCGGCCGCGGAGCACCTGCTCCTTGCCGACGACCGGGATGTTGTTCTCGGCGACGCAGGCCATCACGCACGCGCTGCAGCCGGTGCAGGCGTTGATGTCGATCGTCATGCCCCAGGCGTAGCCCTCGTACTTGTACTCGGGGAACATCGAGAGGTGCCCGCCACCGGCCGCATGCGCTCCGGCCGGAGCGAGCGTCGGATTGGTGCGCAGCTCCTCGACCGTCCCGGTCCGCAGCAGGTCGCGGCCGTCGAGCGTGAAGTGATGCTGCGTCGTCGCAAGGGCATAGCGCTCGCCGAGCTTGCGCATCGCGAGGCCGTGACCGAACCACTGGGCATCACCGGTGCGCAGCGCGTAGGCGTTGACGCCGATGCCGGTGCCGACGCGACCGGCGCGGCGTCGACCGTAGCCGAGCGTCAGCATGACCGACCCATCGGCCTGTCCCGGCACGATCATGACCGGCGCCTTGACCGCGCGACCGCGGAAGGCGAGCTCGACCATGTCGCCGGTCGCCAGATCGAATCGCTCGGCCGTCGCCGGGCTGATGTACGCGGCGTTGTCCCACGTGAGCTTCGTCATCGGCTTCGGGAGCTCCTGCAGCCACGCGTTGTTGGCGTAGCAGCCATCCCACACCGACGGATCAGGACGGAAGACGATCTCGAGATCGCCCGCGGTCGGATCGACCGGAGCGGGCGCCGGCGCCTCGAGCGGAGCCGGCGTGCGGCGCGCCATCGTGTCGATCGGCGAGACGCTCGACGTGTCGGTAGGCATCGGCATCGCAGCGGTGAGTGAGTCGCCCGGCTGCGCCGGCAGGCGTCCGCCCGGAGGCGGAAGCACCGCGCCGCGCGGCATGCGCGGAGCGTTGGCGACGATGCCGTCGTTGAGCGCGCGGCGCCAGTTGCCGTCGAAGTCGCCCGGCAGACCCTGCGTCTGCCAGTAGGCGCGCACGATCTCGTAGCCGGTGCGGCCGCTCTCGTTCGTCAGCGGCGCGAGCACCTCGTGCGCCGACTTGCCGCCGTACAGCGGAGCGATCAGCGGCTGCAGCAGCGTGACCGTGCCGTCGAACGCGCGCGCGTCGGACCACATCTCCAGATAGTGCGCCGCGGGAATGTGCCAGTGCGAGAGACGCGACGTCTCGTCGTCGTAGAGGCTCTGATGCGCGCGGAACGGAACCTTGCTCAGGCGGTCGGCGAAGTTCAGATCCGCCGGAGCGCTGTAGACCGGGTTGCCGCCGAGCATCAGCAGCACGTCGACGGTGCCGGCGTCGATGTCGCTCATGAGCTCACGCAGCGACGCGGTCTGATCGACCGGCTGCGCCTCGGCGGGCGGTCCGTAGACGACCGCGGTGCCGACGCTGCCAAGCGCCTCGTTGATGCGGTGCGCGAGCGCGTGGACGAACGGCGGCTGCGACTCGCCGGCGACGACGAGTGCGCGCGCGCCGCGCGCTTTCAGATCGTCGGCCATCGGCTTGACCCAGGCGCGGGCGGCGTCGCCGAGCGTCGCGGCTCCGGCCGAGACACCGAACTCTCCGGCGAGAGCGCGGGCGAAGCCATCGATCTCGGAGGAGCGGATCGGCAGGCGATGATCGGCCATCGCGCCGGTGAGCGTCGGGGTCGACTCGAGCACGTAGAGGCGGTTCATCCCCTCACCGCCCTTCGCCACCGACCGACGCGCGATGAAGTCGCGGCTGTAGCGGACGTTGCCGGGCATCGTGCTCAGGAAGTCGGCGTCGAGCGAGACGACGACGTCGGCCTGGTCGAAGTGGTAGATCGCATCGGCGTCACGGCCGAGCGCCATGCGTGCGCCCATGCGCGCGCCGTCGCGGTTGGTCGGATCGTACTGATGCCACTTGGCGCCGGGGAAGGCGGTGCGGATGCGGCGGATCTGGTCGGCGAGCGTCGGCGACGTGACCGTCTCGGTGAGGATGCGGATGCCCGCGCCGCGCTTCGGGCGCTGGCGGTCGAGCTCGCGCGTCAGCGCGACGAGGAAGCTGCTCCACGACGAAATCTCGCCGCGCTCGATCACCGTCTGCGAGCGATCGGGATCGTAGAGCCCGAGCACCGAGGCCTGCGCGAACTGGTCGGTGCCGCCGCCGCTGGCAGGATGATCGGGGTTGCCCTCGACCTTCGTCGGGCGTCCCATGTGGCTCTCGACCAGTACGCCCGTTGCGTAACCGCCCCGCACGTGCGCGGTGGCGAAGAAGATCGGGCGGCCGGGGATGAATTCCTCCGGCGCCTTGACGTACGGGATGATCGTCTCGTCCGGCTGCTTGACGCACGCGCCGAGCCCGGCCAGCGCGATCGACGCGCCCATGACCTTCAGGAAGTGACGGCGCGTCGGCTCGTCGAGCGGCGCGTCGGCTCCCTGCGGGAACTCGTGCTCCAGGAAGTCCTTGAACTCCGGCGTGCCGGCGAGCCCTTCGAGGCTCTGCCAGTACTCGTCGCCCTGATTGCCGGCGAGCGACTCGCGCAGCGCCGCGATGTCAACGCGCGGACGACGCTCGGCGTCATCGGCGTCGGCTCCGCCGAGCACCGGCAGGTCGAGGGTCACCGGCGTGGAATTCTCCTGGGCTCGATCGGAGGCGTGCATCTGGTTTCCGTCGTCCATCGTCAATGAAGTCTCTTCGATCAATACCGGGCGATCGTCGCCCGGAGCCGTAGCGGCGTGGCTCATGAAACAACTCGGAGGATGCCGATCATCGGCGGCGACTGCGTCTGGACCAGGCGTTGACGACGCCCGATCAACGATGACAGATCGAGCAGTCGGATAGCTGCCCGACGTTGACCTTGTACTCGCGCACGAGGCGCGATCCGATTTCGAGCTGATCGCCCGCGGGCCGGTAGTTCATGCTGAAGACCTGGTCGCGCGGACGAAGGAACTTCTCCGGCGCGCGGTGGCACTCGAGGCACCACTCCATCTGCAGCGTCGCGTTCTGGTACATCAGCGGCATCCGGTCGACACGACCGTGACAGCTCTGGCAGCCGACTCCCTTGGCGACGTGGATGCTGTGGTTGAAGTAGACGAAGTCCGGAAGGTCGTGCACGCGCACCCAGCGCATCGCCCGGCCCGTGCGGTAGCTCTCGCGCACCGGCTCGAGCATCGGAGCGTTCGTCCAGATCTGCGAGTGGCAGGTCATGCAGGTCTCGGTCGGAGGAATGCCGGCGAACGACGATTCCTCGACGGAGGTATGACAGTAGCGGCAGTCGAGACCGAGTCCCGCGACGTGGTGCTCATGGCTGAACGGCACCGGCTGGTCGCGGTAGACTTCCGCGTTCGTCACGTACGACGAGCGGTTGATCTCTGCCAGCAGCCAGAGCGAGCCTACGATGAACAGCAGTGCGCCAAGGATCGTTGCCCGTGCGAGTGAGTTGGTGCTGGGACGGAAGATCTGAGCCATCGATGACTGTAATACAGGTCGGTTTGTGCGAGCGCACAGACAGCCTCCACCACGTGCACGAGGACCGCACGCGGAATCATCCGATCAGGAATTGATGGAAGGGGGGTTGTCCCTCACTCACGAGTCGAAAGCCCTCGAATATAACAGCGCTTCGCAATTCACGCCCGCACGCCTCGCGCTCGGAGTCGTGTCAGGCTGTAATTGAAGGGCCGAAAATACTGAATCGCGAGGCCGCACGGGCACGGAATATCGGCCGTCACAATTCAGCGCTCCGACGCTCGCGCGCCCGCTCTCGAGCGCGCGCACGACGGTCGTTGCGCCCGCACGCTATCTGGATAATGACCCGCTTCGAAAGTGCCGCGTGCGTCAGGCGCACGCGTGGTCGCCATGCCCCGGTTTGGTGGACCATGTAAAGCGCTCGCGCCGCTCGTCGAGCATCGCGCTCGCGGACGTCGTCGCAGGCTCGCTTCGCGCGCGCAGAGACTCTCTCGAGCGCTCACCGCGCGCTCCGAAAGAGGCGAGGCCGGAGGCGAGATGTGTGGATTCGTGAGGTGAAAAAAAAATTCGAGAAATCGCTCCGTGAGTCAGCGTGACGCGCCTCGCTCGTCGCGCAGACTCGCGTATCGCGCCCGGCCGCGCTCGAATCCGCGCCGGAACGCGGGGCTCTCGAGCACGTCGGGGTCGCTTGCCGCGAGCTCCGAGCGCGCGTCGTCGAACGTGCGGTCGCGTAGGTCGAGGCGGTGGGCGCGCTCGAAGCCGCGCCGGTACGCCGTTTCAGCGCTCTCCGCGTCGGCTCCGTCGAGCCGGTAGTGCTCGGCCTCCTCGTCGCGGATGGTGAGCCACCATCGATCGCGTGCCTCGTCGACGCTCGTCGCGCCGGCTTCGGTGAGGGCGCGGTCGACTTCTGAGGCCTCGTGCTCGCCGTCGGCCAGCACGATCAGGACGCTACGCCCCTCGCGTAATGCGTCCTCGTAGACGAACAGCTCGTCCTTCGGAAGTCCGTCGAAGATCTCGTTCTCGAGCGAGCCTCCCGCGGCCGCGCCCGCGACCGCGCCGCCGGCGCCGAAGAGCGCCATCGCGGCAATGCCGATCGCGGCAACCGGTCCGACGCCGGGGATCAGCAGGCTCGCGGCGGCGGCGCCGAGTCCGCCCAGCATCGCGCCCGAGGCGCCTCCGACGACGGCTCCGACAGCCTTTCCCATTCCCTCCGACTCGGTCTCGGTCGTCGGTGTCGACGAGTGCAGCTCCTCGGCGGTCATGCCGGGAATCAGAACGTTGATCCGCTCCCGGGCGATCCCGATCCCGAGGAGCCGCGTCACTGCCTGCTCTGCGCCGTCGCGTGTGGCGAAGATTCCCGCGATGCTCTTCATGGATGTCTCCCTGGGATCGGTGAACGCATGGGTCGACGGGCGCGCGGCGAAAGGCCGCCGCCCGTACCTCTTATGTGCCGCCGCCTGATGCGGAGGCCTTCGGACAACCGGGTCCGCAAATCGCCAGCCGAAATCGTGGCGGGCGGAGCGCTGCCGGTGGCACGGTTCGTGCCCGGCGCCTCGGCGGCGATCAGCCGCGGGGATGGTAGGTGCGGTGGACTTCGCGCAGGTACTCGCGATCGACGTGGGTGTAGATCTGCGTCGTGGTGATGTCCTCGTGGCCGAGCATCTCCTGCACGGCTCTGAGATCGGCGCCGCCCTCGAGCAGGTGCGTCGCGAACGAATGCCGGAACGTGTGCGGGTGCACCGCGGCGGCGACGCCGGCGCGCAGTGCGTACTCCTTCGACATCTTCCAGAGCGCGTTGCGGCTCAGCGGCGCGCCCCTCGAGTTGAGGAACACGACGTCGTTGCCGGCCGCCGGCGATCGCAGCAGCTCCGGGCGCGCCTCGCTGCGGTAGCGCTCGATCCACCCTCGCGCCGAGCGTCCGATCGGTACCAGCCGCTCCTTGTTCCCCTTGCCGATGACCCTGACCAGTCCGTGCTCGAACAGCAGTTGCGACGCCGTGAGCGTACGGACCTCACTGACGCGCATGCCCGTCGCGTAGAACGTCTCGAGGATCGCACGGTCACGAAGTCCGAAGACGGTCGTGACATCCGGCGCCTCGAGGATCGCGACGATCTCGTCGACCGACAGCACCTCCGGCAGCGTCCGTGCGCGCCGCGGCAGCTCGACGCTCTCGCTCGGGTCGGCGGCGGCATCCCCCTCGATCATCATGAACTTGTGAAGCCCGCGCACGGCCGAGATCGCCCGCGCGACCGACGAGGGCGCCAGTCCGAGCTCGACGAGCATCATCACGTGCGCGCGGATCTCCTCGACGCGCACGCGGTCGATCGACGTCACGCCGCGGCCGGTCAGGTCCTCGAGGTAGCGACGCAGGTCCAGCCCGTACGACGACACGGTGTTGCCGGACGCGCCCTTGTCGACGAGCAGGAACTCCTCGTAGCGCTCGAGCACGAGCGCGAGCGACGGAGCGATGCGGTCGTCGCCGGAAGCGCTCATCCGCCCGCCTTTCCCTTCGCGTCGGAACCCTCGTCGCCGCGGTTTCCCTTCTTCGCGTACGTGTACTCCGCGTCGACATTGAACGCGTCGTCGATGTACGGGATCGGCGCGGCGCGGCGGCCGCCCGGCGGCTTCTCGACGTCGCGTGGCTGATCGCCGCGATACTGGATGCGCGGGTGGCTGATGCCGATCAGGTTCTTGACGAACGCCTCTTTGATCTTCGTCAGGTCGGCAAGCGTCAGCTCGCACTGATCGAGCTGGCCCTCGCTGAAGCGGCGCTTGATCACGCGGTCGACGGTCTCCTCGATCGCCTTGCGCGTCGGGTTCGGCAGCGACCGGGTCGTCGCCTCGACCGCGTCGGCGAGCATCGTGATGCCGGTCTCTCGCGACTGCGGCAGCGGGCCGGGGTAGCGGAAGCCGGCCTCGTCGACGTCGGCGTTGGTCTCGCGCGCCTTGTCGAGGAAGTACTGGATCGAGGTCGTGCCGTGGTGCATCGGAATGAAGTCGATGATGCGCTGCGGCAGTCCGTACTCGCGGGCCAGCTCGATGCCGTCCAGCACGTGCTCGCGAATGATCTTCGCCGACTTCTCGGGCTTGATCCGGTCGTGCTTGTTGCCCATCCCCATCTGGTTCTCGACGAAGTACTCCGCCTTGGGGATCTTCCCGATGTCGTGAAAGAGCGCGCCGACCTTCGTCAGCAGGGCGTTGGCGTTGACGGCCATCGCGGCGCTCTCGGCCAGACGCGCGATCGTCAGCGTGTGCTGGTAGGTGCCCGGAGCCTTGTCCGCCAGCGCGCGCAGCAGGGGATGGTTCAGGTCGTCGAACTCGACGAGCTTCAGGTCCGTCGCCAGGCCGAAGAGATTCTCCAACAGCAGGATCATCGCGAAGGTGAGCACCGGCGAGAACGTCGAGTTGATCCCCGCAAACGCCGCGGCGGTCGCGATCGTGCTCAGGTCGTCGCCGCGACCGAGGCTCAGGGCCATGATCGCGACGATGTATCCGCCGAGCGAGTACGCGATCGAGCGGAAGAGCTGCGTGCGGCTGCGGATGTCGCGCACCGCGTAGATCGCGAGCATGCCGGCGGAGAGCCCGCTGAGCGCCGCGAAGTAATCGGCGCCGCGGATGCCGGCGATGATGAAGCACGCGGTGACCGCGAGGTAGAACGCCGTGCGCGAGTCGAAGAGGATCACGAGGATCATCGTCAGCAGCGGCACCGGGATCAGGTACTCCAGCGGCAGGTTCGACTCGAGGATACGCGTGCCCCAGGCGAACGCGGCGATGAGCGTCACCAGGCCCAACATGATGCCGACCTGCAGGTTGTCGCTGTAGATGCGCAGGCGGAAGTTGTAGAGGTAGAACATCGCCAGGCCGAACAGGATCGCCACGTGCAGCAGGTTGCCGAGCAACTGCCACCACGGCTTGGTCTCGACCTCTCGCAGCTCGCGCGAGCGCTTGAAGCTGTTGAGCTTGAGCTTCGCGGTCTCGGTAATCCTCTCCCCTTTCGACACGATCGTCTCGCCCTCGGCGACCACGCCGAGCGAGCGCGGGACGGCGTCACGGGCTGTGCCGCGGGCCTCCTCGGTGAGCGCCTGGCTGAAGGCGAGCGTCGGTTTGTAGATGCGCGCGAAGAGCTCCATCGCCAGCCCTCCCTCGACGGGATTGAGCCGGCGCGAGATCGCGGCCTCGACGGTCTGCAGCACTCCGAGGCTGTCGTAGAGCGCCGTCAACGGGCGGACGTCCTCGTAGACCTCGGCGCGGCGAATGGTGATCGCGTCGGCTCCGAGCGTGCGCTTGGCCTGATCGATGACCCCGGCGCGGTAGGGTCCCTCGAGGCTCTCGGCCAGCACCTGGACGATGAACGCGAGGCGATCGGCGCGCGCCTGCTGCGTCAGCGACCCCAGATACGACCAGGCCGATTCCGACAGGAAGCCGGGGCGTGTCTCGCCGAGCGCGGTCGCCTCGGCCAGGCCGGCGAGCGTGTCGCCGAGCGTCGTCGACATGACACCGCTGGGCACGAAGATGGGCAGCACCGAGTCGGCGGCGGCGTCCATCTGCTGGGTGAGGACGCTCTCGTCCTTGTACAGCGGGAACGCGAACGGCGCGCGCAGCGTGTCGCCGGTCCAGATCGAGCCGATCTCGTTGTGGTAGTCGACGAGCGTCGAGTGCGGGAGCATCAACGAGACGACGACCGTCGAGACCGCGAGGATCAGGTAGCGCACCGCGACCGACGAGCGAACGCGCCGGCGTCGCTCGCCGTCGGCGGTCTCGCCCGCGTCGGCGCGTGCGCTGAAGAGCGATCGTTTGTTGAGCTCGGGCATCGGTATCGCCTGTTGAATCAGTTCGTGACCCCGGCGCGGCGCGCTTCGAGGAAGTGCTCGAGGAACTCGTCGATCCCTTCGTCGGTGCAGTCGCGGGCGGTGACGAAGTCCGCCATCCTCTTCAATGGAGCGACCGCGTTCTTGACGGCCACCGTGTACCCCGATTTTTCGCAGAACTCGAGGTCGTTTCGCGCGTCGCCGATCGCGATCACCTCACGCATGCCAATCCCCCGCCGCCGAACATACGCCTCGAGGGCGCGAAGCTTGCAGGCGTTTTCGTTGCGGACCTCGAGATACCAGAGGTCCGGGTGCGACTCCGAGCCGTACAGGTGAATCCGCAGACCGCGAGGATTCGCCGCGATCCGCGCGTGCAGACGGTTGACGCCGAGGAAGCTGCCGCTCGCCAGCAGCTCGAGCACCGCCGAGCGGCCGACGGCGGATTCGCGCGACGCGGCGTCGATCGGAGTGCGGTCGATGTTCCAGTGAATGTGCCGACGCGGGACGAGCATGTCGGCATCGGTGACGACGAGGCGGTCGGCGAGCACGAGCGCGGCGGCGACGTCCGGCGCCGCGAGGGCCGCGGCCGCGACTTCGAGCGCCGAAGGCGTCGGCATCGCGATGGTCGATTCCGGCTCGCCGCGGTGGGGTCGCGAGGTCATCGCGCCGTCGAGCGAGATGATCGTCTCGTCGAGGTGCAGCTCGTCGGAGAACGGCGATGCCGCCGAATGGTGCCGGGCGGTGATGAAGACGAACTCCACGCCCAGCGCAATGATCTCGCCGATCAGCCGGGCCGTCCGAGCGCCGATCATGCCGTCGCCGTTGAGCAGCGTTCCGTCGAGGTCGCAGGCGACCAGGCGCGCCGCGGCAAGGCGTCGGCGGGCGAGCTTCGATCGGATCGGACGGGGCAGCAGGGACATCGCGCGGGGCATCGTTGCCGACAAGGATACGGAGTCCGGCAACAGGATCGGCAGGGCTCGATCGAGGGCGTTCGGCTGTCGCGGATCGTAAAATTAATCTTTGGAGTGAATCCCTATATTGACCGGGCCCGGCACGCGCGACCGGCCTCCGAACCACTGGACTAAAGCAGCAGGAGCCATGAAGATCCGTCTGACACGCTCGAACCAACCCCGGCCTTCGACGAACAGCTCCGAGCTGGGGTTCGGACGGTACTTCGCCGACCATATGTTCCTGATGGACTTCTCGTCGGAGAAGGGATGGCATGACGCGCGGATCGTTCCCTATGGTTCGCTCGGCCTGGAGCCGGCGAACCTCACGCTGCACTACGGACAGTCGATTTTCGAGGGATTGAAAGCGTATCGCTGGGCCGACGGGTCTGTGAAGCTCTTTCGCCCGCACGACCACGCCGAGCGCTTCGTCCGCTCGGCCCGCCGCCTGTGCATGCCGGAGTTCGATCCGGAGTTCATCGTCGACTCGTGGAAGGCGCTCGTGCACATCGACCGCGACTGGGTGCCGTCGCAGCCCGGCACGTCGCTGTATCTGCGCCCGACGGTCATCGCCGCCGACAACATGCTCGGCGTCCGCCCGGCGGCGCACTACCTGATGAACGTCATCACCTCGCCGGTCGGCAGCTACTATTCGCGCGGCGCCAGCCCGACGCGCATCCTCGTCGAGAACCAGTACACGCGGGCATCGGCCGGCGGCCTCGGCGAAGCCAAGACCGCCGCGAACTATGCCGCGTCGCTGCTGGCGGCCGAGCGCGCCAAGAAGCTCGGCTTCGACCAGGTGCTCTGGCTCGACGCCAAGGAGCATCGCTACGTCGAGGAGGTCGGGACGATGAACATCTTCTTCGTCATCGACGGCGTGCTCGTCACGCCGCCGCTCGGCGGAACGATCCTCGACGGCATCACGCGCCGCACCGTCCTGCAGCTTGCCAAGGAGTGGGGCATCCCGCACGAGGAGCGCCGTCTGACGATCGACGAGATCGTCGAGGCCTCGCACCGCGGCACGCTCGAGGAGGTCTTCGGCAGCGGCACCGCCGCGACGATCTCCCCGGTCGGCGAGCTCAACTATAATGACGAGGCGATCACGATCACCGAGAAGGAGGGCTCGCTGCGCAAGCGCTTCTTCGACGCGATCATCGGCATCTGCTACGGCACGCAGCCGGACAATCACGGCTGGATCGAGCCGGTCGAGGATTCCGCGCTCGACGTTCTCGAGGAGGAGCTCGTCGATGGCGCCGGCTTTCTCAACCGCTCGGGCCATGGCGAGCCCTTTCGCGCCTTCGACGTGCCGTAGCACGACGAGACCCGTCGATGCGGGATCACCGACGATGGAGCATACCGGAATGATCGACAGTCCGCCGGACCACCCGCATGCGCGGGCCATAGCGCTGGCGGACGTCGAGATCCGAAGTGGAATCGACGCTGCGGCCGAGGGCAACCTCGGCCGCGCTCGCGTTTGCGCCCGGCGCGCGGTCGGCACCTTCCTGCAGACGATCGCCCAAACGCTCACCGGCGACGTCGGGACCAACGCGATGGCGAACCTGCGCTATCTTCAGACCGCCGAGTCGATCCCCCTCGAACACCGCCGCGCCGCCGAGCGCCTTGCCGGCGGAGCCCGCAGCGAGCGCAGCGGACAGGCGATCTCCGAGGATCCCCTTGCGGATGCCGCCGGGATTATCAATTATTTCGTCCGACAGGCGTCAGACAGTCCGGATCACGGACACGCCGACGGCGACGTCCGCTGAGCGCCGACGACTTCCCCACGTTCCGACGCAACCCCGTTCCGAAACAACCGCGAACTCTCGAAACAGCCAGGTATCGATGAAACGGGCCCTACGCTTTCCCATCGCTCTCGTCGCGCTCCTGCTGGCCATCGGCTCGATCGCCACGGCCCAGGAGAACCCCAACGTCCGCTGGAAGATCCTGACGCC
>DATLHO010000135.1:0-10792 GCA_035539855.1 Kapaibacterium sp. (SeqCode)
CCGGCCGGTCGCTGGTCGCAGTTCCAGAGCACCTCGCCTCGCATGACGTCGGCATTGCCGTGCGCGACAAGTCGGCCGAGCAAATCGTGCACGGCGAAGCGAGCCGGCATGCGTGACAGGTCGCCGCGCCACGCGATGTGCACGACGTCGTGCGCCGGGTTTGGCCAGATGGTGATCGCATCGCGGTGCGAGCCGACCGCGATATCCTGGATCGCACTGACGGGCATTGAATCGCGGGGTATGTATGGGCCGCCGGCGAAAACAGTTGCGGAGCCCTGGCCATCAGAATTGCCGCACAGCAGATCTCGCCAGCCATTGCCGTCGACGTCGCCGAGCGGAGTTGATATCTTCATGTACCCGGTATTCCACGCGTCGTACACTGCGTCGGGTCCGTCGGCTCCTCCGGAGAAATCGTAATCAATGCCGTCGGTCCGCGCGGAATTGACCCCGAACATCTCAAAGCGGTTGGCGCTATCGTTGAGCGGACCCAGGACGAACGTGTTCGTCCCGCCTCCTAGGAACCTCCGATCGGCATCGATTCGGTCGAACGCTCGTGTGCGCGGATTCTTCCCGGTCGACGAGAGGTGGAGAGAGAACCCGACGTCCTCCGCGCTCCACAGCCAGTCGGCACGTCGATCTCCATCTGCGTCGAGAAGGTGTAGGAATGGTCCGACGAGCCCAAGAGATCGATCGACCTGACGATCCAGCCGCGCCATATCGCGTCCGCCCCACCGGATGCGCGTGTCGATCCGCGTCACACACACCAGATCCGGATATTCATCGGCGTCGACGCGGCCGATGTGCAAATCGTAGTCGCTTCCATTGTGGATGGAGTCGCGGATGACGACCGAGGGCGTGTCGATCTGAAAGTCTGGCCCGCCCCGGTAGATCCAGATCTCACCACCTCTGTGCGACACTCCGTCCCGGTTCGATGCCACCGAAGCGACGATTAGCTCATCGGATCCATCGAGATCGAGGTCGGCGACCTGGAACGTACAGGCGATGAGTCGGATCCCGGGTGATCGCGAAGTCCACGTCATGCTCGGCGCATCAGCGATGCGACTGGAGTCGACGGCGAAGAAGTCGAGGTAAAAGAGCGTGCCCAGGATTGCGGTATCTCGCTCTCGAACCTGAACGAGCATTCTGCTGCCGTCACCACGGAAATCTCCATGGAACAGCGGTGCCGGAGACCACGATTGACGTTGCCATAGCTGCCGCACAACGTGGGCAGAGTCGATCCCAAAGATCTTCCACCGCTCGGTGGATAATTCCATCACGGCGAACTCCACCCGACCGTCCTCGTTGAGATCCCAGAGTGATGCCACCGCGGCACCGGCGCCATTGCCTCGAAGCGAGAAGATGCTGCGAAGCGCGACGGCGCCGGGTCGCGCTTTGATCGAATCGACCGTTTGGGAGCGGACCGGTGTGGCGGTTGAGCTAGCGAGCAGCAAGGCGGTGACGAGCAATCTGTGGACTGACCACCGTACTCGGCCGAGAAAAGGCGAGAGCTCCGGCATGACGTCCTCCGACTCTGGGTGCCGAGCCGGCGTTGCGAGCGTGAGCATGGACGCGCCTTGCTCGTGATACCACGGCTCGGCGCTGCACTATCGCGGTTGAGTGAATTCGCGCGTTCCAACGAATGAGCGTCGCGTCAGCGACATCGGCGATGATCGGCGGGAATCTCTCGATTCGAAACATACCGCCGGTGGTCGCAAGGAAAACTGACGTTCGTCAGGATCTCGGAGGATTTCGCACGCAGCTCTGCATTGGCTCGATCGCGCACGAAGGTAGGTCGGAATCAACGGGTCGAATGAGCACGTTGTCGACTCAAGTGCTCACCGCCGGCGGTATCGTAGCCTACGTGGTGTTCATCCTGGTCATGCGGCAGCGGACGGTGATTGGCCGCGATCGGTAACGCCGCTTTCCAGGCCGCGCCTGGACAACCCGACCACACAGTAACCGCCCCAGAGGTCACTCGTCTCTGGGGCGGTTCGGCGTTACCACCGGGCCTCACAACAATCAGCGATCAACGAGTGCCGGGCATCCCCGGCACGAGCACAAGGGAGGCCGTGATGAGCTACGCAGTCGAGACGGAGACAGAGCGCGCCGTGAGCGCGGCGAGTCAGGCGGAGCGCGCGTCGCGCGAGGCCGAGACCGCGACGATGGGAATCACCGGCATGACGTGCGCCGCGTGCGTGATGCGTGTCGAGAAGGCGCTGCGGAGGGTGCCGGGCGTCGTCGAGGCTTCCGTCAATCTCGCGAGCGAGCGCGCCGCGGTGACGTTCGAGCCCGGCGAGGCGACGCGCGCCGACATCGAGGCGGCGGTGCGCGATGCGGGGTACGATGTGCTCGTGGTGGAGGAGGGAGCCCGCCGGGCCGACGCCGAGCGCGAGGCTCGCGAGCACGAGCGTCGCGCGCTGCGCCGGCGGCTGATCGTCGCGACGGTTCTCACGATCCCCGTGATGATCCTGCACATGGGTCCGATGATGATCCCGTCGCTGCATCACTGGCTGATGGGGATCGTGCCGATGCAGACGACGCACGTCATCCTGTTCGCACTCGCCGGCGCGGTGCAGTTCTGGCCGGGGCTGCCGTTCTACCGCACCGGCTGGGCCGCGGCGCGCCACGGCAGTCCGGACATGAACACGCTCGTGATGATCGGCACGTCGGCCGCGTTCGGTTACTCCGTCGTCTCGACGTTCGCGCCGGGTCTGCTTCCCGAGGGATCGGCGCACGTGTACTATGAAGCGTCGGCGACGGTCATCACGCTGATCCTCGTCGGCAAGTACATGGAGGCGGTCGCGCGCGGTCGCACGAGCGAGGCGATCAAGAAGCTCATGGGACTGCAGGCACGGACGGCGCGCGTGATCCGCAACGACGAAGCGGTCGAGCTGCCGGTCGAGCAGGTCGTCCCGGGCGACATCGTCCAGGTGCGTCCCGGAGAGAAGGTGCCGGTCGACGGCGTCGTCACGAGCGGATCGTCGTTCGTCGACGAGTCGATGATCACCGGCGAGCCGATGCCGGCGGAGAAGGTCGAGGGGTCGGAGGTGGTCGGTGGGACGATCAACAGGACCGGCAGCTTCCGCTTCCGCGCCACGCGCGTCGGCGACGAGAGCCTGCTCGCGCAGATCATTCGAATGGTCGAGGACGCGCAGGGCTCCAAGCCCGCGATCCAGGCGCTCGCCGACAAGGTCGTCAGCGTCTTCGTGCCGATCGTACTCGGCATCGCGGCGATCACGTTCGGGGTGTGGCTGGCGTGGGGACCCGAGCCGGCGATGGCCTATGCGCTCATTAACGCGGTCGCGGTGCTGATCATCGCCTGCCCGTGCGCGATGGGCCTGGCGACGCCAACGTCGATCATGGTCGGCAGCGGCAAGGCCGCCGAGCACGGGATTCTCTTTCGCCGCGGCGATGCGCTGCAGTCACTGCAGGAGGTCGACGTCGTCGCGCTCGACAAGACCGGCACGCTCACGCTCGGCAAGCCGACGCTGACCGACCTCGTCGTCCGCGACGGGTTCGACGAGGACGAGGTGCTGCGGCTCGTCGCGTCGGTCGAGGCGCACTCGGAGCACCCGATCGCCCAGGCGATCGTCGACGCGGCACGCGATCGCGGCCTCGTGATCTCCGACGCCGACGGCTTCGAGGCGATCCCCGGATACGGCGTCGCGGCGCTCGTCGGGGAGCGCACGGTCGAGGTCGGCGCCGACCGCTACATGACTCGCCTGGGACTCGATCTCGGCGAGCTCGAAACAGAGGCGGATCGTCTCGCCGAGGAGGGCCGCACGCCGCTCTTCGTCGCGATCGACGGCACGCTCGCCGGGGTCCTTGCGGTGGCTGATCCCATCAAGTTCACGACGCCGGCCGCGATCGAGGCGCTGCACGCGCTCGGTCTGCGCGTCGCGATGATCACCGGCGACAACCGTCGCACGGCCGACGCGATCGCGCGACGGCTGGGCATCGACGAGGTGCTTGCCGAAGTGCTCCCCGACGGCAAGGCCAGTGCCGTCGAGGGTCTGCAGCGCGCGGGTCACCGCGTGGCGTTCGTGGGCGACGGCATCAACGACGCGCCGGCGCTTGCGCGGGCAGATGTTGGGATGGCGATCGGCACGGGGACTGACATCGCGATCGAGTCGGCCGACGTCGTGCTCATGTCCGGCGACCTCAACGGCATCGCAAGCGCGATCGCGCTGTCGAAGGCGACGATCAGGAACATCCGTCAGAATCTCTTCTGGGCGTTCTTCTACAACGTGATCCTGATCCCGGTCGCCGCGGGTGCGCTGTACCCGGCGCTCGGCATCCGGATGTCGCCCGTGTTCGCGGCGGCCGCGATGGGACTGTCGAGTGTCTTCGTGCTGTCGAACGCGCTGCGGCTGCGACGGTTCGTGCCGCGCAGTCACGTCAATCATCCTCTTCCCGCAGCGCGGCGCGGCCAAGCCTCTCGTACGTGATGTACGCTCCCGTTCTCGTCCCGGCGAACATCGGTCCGAACGGGACGACCGTAAGGGCCCGCACGACCTTGTCGCCGAAGCCGACGTTTTTCGGTGACCATTGGTCGGTAGCATCATCGTACCGGTAGACGCCGCCGCCGCCGGTGCCGGCGAGGATCGCGCCCGACGAATCGCTGACCAGCACGGTCACCCAGGGAACGCTCAGTCCGCTCGACGTGCGTCGCCACGTCCGACCATCGTCGCGCGACTCGTATGCGCCGTGATGGCGCGTGCCGATCATCACGCGGCCGTCGGGCATCGTCGCGACCGCGAGCACGGTCGAACTGTCGGGTCCGGCAACCGACGGCTGCCACTCGAGACCGCCGTCCGGCGAGAATCGTGTTCCCTCGTCTTCGACGGCGGCGTAGCAGCGGCCGGCCCTCGTCCTGCCGAATGCGCGCACGGCCGCCCCTCCGGTCGCCACCGTGCGCCACGTACCGCCGGCGTCGGTGGAGACGTGAATCGAGCCGAGCGCCGTTCCGGCGAGCAGACGCTGGTAGGCGCCGACGCCAAGCGCCGTGATGATCGTCGAGGGCGGGAGCGATCCGATCGGCGACCACGTGCGGCCGCCGTCGTCGCTTCGGTACGGGCCGCGAAGCGTGCCGGCGATGACGCGCATCGAGTCGATCGCAATGAGCGCGGTGATCGATCCCGTCGGAAGTCCCGCGCTCGAGGCGACGAGTCCGTGCTTCGCGTCGAGACGCAGCACGCCGACGCTGTCGGCGCCGAGCCACACGTCGCGGGTCGACCACGATGTCGCGGCGGTGATGCCAAGCTCCGCCGTGCGCCGGTGGATCACCTGCCAGGTGCCGCCGCTGTCGATCGATCGCAGCACGACGCCGGGACCTGTGACGACGAGCCGTCCGTCATCGCCGGAGATCGATGTCACCGACGGCGCTCCCTTCACCGACAGTGGCTGCCACGTGGCGCCGCGATCGATCGACGTGAGGAGCGCGTTCGCGCTCGTGACGAGATAGAGGCGTCCCGATGACGTCGCGATGGCGCTCGCCGCCGGCGCCGGCAGCCGCAGCGGAGGCGACCAGGTCGTGCCCTCGTCGGTCGATGTCAGCAGCGAGTCGCCACGCATCCGGTAAATGATGCCGCCGCGGGTCTCGAACAGGTGCGAATACGAGCCCTTCGTGTTCGGCGCGAGAACCGTCCACGTCTCGCCGAGATCCGTCGACCGGCCGATCGATTCCTCGGTCAGGACCAGCAGCCGTCCGGAGCGCAACGGGAGGATTCGCTCAACCGCCGGCTCGATCCACTGGTTGTCGACGACGCGCGACGTGATCGGCAGGCGCGACCACGTGGTTCCTCGATCGGTCGACATGAAGACTCCGGCGCCGACGACGTAGCACCGGCCGTCGGTCGCGATTGCGGCGTGCTGGACCGCGGGAAAGCTCATCCACACATCGCCGCTCAGCCACCGTCGACCGTAGTCGGCGCCAACGATGAACCCGTGCACCTTGCCGCCGCCGGCCAGGATGCTGCCGCCACTGTCGGAGGCGATTCCGAACGTCGCGCCGGCGAGATCGGGGAGATCGACGAACGCCCAGGTCGCGCCTCCATCGCCGGAGCGAAACAGTCCGACGCGCTGCTCTCCAACGACGATCGAGCCGTCGGAAAGCTCGGCGGAGCCGTCGAACGCTCCACGGTACGGATCGATCTGCCGCCATGAGACGACCTGTGCATGGACAGGTGGTGGTGCGAGCGCAACGAGCGCCGCGAGCGCGAACATCAGCCGGGCGGTGTGCATGGTGGCGTGCCTCATTGCGTGAGAATCGTTGTCGTCGCGATGACCGCGCCGCCGGCATCGAGCAGCGTCAACAGATACGATCCCCGTGGCGCCAGTGAGCAATCCCACTGGATGGCCGGAGCGCCCGCATCGATCTCACCCCGGGCGACGACGCGCCCACCGATGTCGTGCACGAGAATCGTTCGCGGCCAGCTCCGCAGGTCACCACGCCACGCGACGTTGACGACGTCGCGAGCCGGCTGAGGCCAGACGCTGAACGCGTCGGAACGCTCGCCGCCGGCGTCGCGTACGGCGCCCATCGCGGCGTCGCGCGGAATGTAGGGTCCGCCCGCGACGACGTAGGCAGCGCTGCTGGTGAATCCGCCTCCGCCGAGATAATCCTCCCAGCCGTCTCCATTGCAGTCGCCGATGGGCAGGCCACGCTGGCCCGCGCCCTCGCTGATGACGACACGCCCCTCGAAGGTGGAGTCCGCGCCGAGGGGTCCACCGGAGATCAACTCGATCGACTCGCGGCGCGCGGGGGTCACCGATCGCATCATGATCCCCTCGAACCTGCGGTCGTTGAGGTAGCCCGCCGCGTGCATGTTGTCCTCTTCGCGCACCGGTGATCCGGTGTGCACGAGATCGGCATCGGCATGCCTGAAGCCCCGGGTGCGCGCGCTGTTGCCGCCACCGGAAAGGAAGAACGCGAACCTCGACGAGACGATGTCCTTGACGCCGTCGCCATCGGAATCGGCGACGACGAACCGACTCCAGTCGATCGCGATCTCGCGGTCGAATCCGCGCTCGCCGTCGCTCCAGTCGCCGCCCCAGTACAACAGCAGATGCCAGCCGCGTCCGATCTCGATCTGGCTTGCCGCGATGTCCGGACGCCGGTCGCCGTCGAGATCGGTGACGGCAAGCGTTCGTCCGTATCCTCCCGTCGGCACATGCTCGTCGACCAGCGTGATCGAGTGGCGCTCCAGGGTGAATGCGGGACCTCCCTTGTGGATCCTGATCTCCGCGCGTGGCCGCAGCACGTTGAGCGTCTGAATCGATCCGACGAACAGGATCAGCTCGTCGTCGCCATCGCCATCGAGATCGGCCACGGCTAAATCGTCGACGCGCCAGTTCGTGTCGGGATATTCCTTTCTGCCCACCCACGTTCGCCACGACGACGACGGCGTCGCCGCGGGCCGTCCGTCACGAAGAGGGTAGACGCCGTAGTCGCCGCGATCGTAGATGTCGGCGTTCACGAGGAAGACGAGGGCGAGGCTGTCGGGACCGAAGAATCTGCCGGCGCGCACGTTGAGCACGCCGTCGTGCTGGATCGCAAAGGCGGGCGTGACCTTCGGACGAGGCCGGTCGCCGAAGAACACGCGCCATCGCGGAGCGGCTCCGGAGCCTACGGCAAAGTCCGCGAGTCCGTCGCCGTTGATATCCCCAAGGCCTGTCAGCCAGCGGCCGACGTAGGACTCCTTGAACGGCGAGATCATGGTCCAGATCGTCCGCAGCGTCACGGTCTCGGGACGAGCCGTGATCAGACCCTGTGCTGCGAGCGGGCCGGGAGACAGGAGAGCGAGAAGCAGAATCGAAGCGACGACGCGTCGATTCGGAGCGATCGAGGGGCGAAGAATGAACATGCTGGCACCTGGAGAGTCACCGCTGAGCCGACATACCCGAAGGTACAACACGCACGGACGGCAAGCTTCTCACCGGCGCGACGGCGGCGACCGCCGCGGCGGCGACGATGCCCGACGGCGATGCGTGGGATTGTCGAGGCGGTGTATGATCTTGTGCCCTCACGTTCACCGGCGCATATGATGATCATTCGGCTACTCCCCGTTCTCGCCGCTCTCGTTCTTTTCGGAGCCTCCTCGACTCTGCATGCCCGACCGCGACCGTCGCCGGTCGGGTGGTCGGAGTCAGCGAGGACGAGGAGGCGCCTGTTGCAGGCGCGACCGTGCGCATTGCCGGGACGACCCGCGGTGCCATCACCGACCGATCGGGCTTCTTCCGAATCGCCGGCCTGGCGCCGGGCGCGTACACGGTGTCGATCGCGTCGATCGGCTTCGAGGAGCTCGACACGACGACCACGCTGGGCTCCGGTGATTCGCTGTTCCTCATGCTGACGCTCGAGGCCGACGAGCACGAGACCGAGGAGATCGTCGTGACGGGCACGCGCACGCAGCGCACGATCGGAGACGTTCCGGTGCGCGTCGAGGCGGTGCCGCAGGAGGAGGTCGAGGAGAAGCTGCTGATGGCGCCGGCGAACGTCGCGATGCTGCTCAATGAAAGCACCGGTATGCGCGTGCAGACGACGTCGCCGACGACGAGCACCGCCAACCTCCGAATCCAGGGCCTTCCCGGCCGCTACACGCAGGTTCTCACCGACGGCGTTCCGAACGTCGGAGGCCTTGCCGCCGGCTTCGGCCTGACCGAGCTGCCGCCGCTGAACCTCCGACAGGTCGAGATCATCAAGGGAGCCGCCTCCGCGCTCTACGGCGCCGACGCGATCGCGGGCGTCGTCAACTTCATCACGAAGGATCCGCGTCCGGAGCCGGAGCTGACGGCGCTGATCAACGTGACGACGCAGAAGGGGCTCGACCTCGCGGCGTATGCCGGGAGGATGTTCGGCGACGTCGGCTTCACGCTCATGGCGAGCCGGAACACGCAGCCGCGCTACGACGTGGACGATGACGGATTCGCCGACGTGCCGGAGTACGAGCGCACCACCGTCTATCCGAAGATGGTGCTCTCGCTTTCCGACGCGATGACGCTCGACGTGTCGCTCGGGCTCATCAGCGACGAGCGGCTCGGAGGATCGATGAGCGGCGAGCGCCAGGCCGAGGGATCCGATGCGCCGTACCTCGAGTCGGTCTCCTCGCAGCGTCTCAGCGGCACCGCGCAGTGGTCATGGGCCTTCGCGGAGGATCAGTCGCTTGTCGTCAAGGCCGCCGCGATGACGCTCAGCCGCGAGGCGCACTACGGAACGCGGCCATTCGATGCCGCGCAGCGGTTCGCCTACGGCGAAGCGCAGTACGCCGCGGTGTTTGGAGATCACAGCCTGCTGTTCGCCGGTGTCGTGAGCATGGACGACTTCGAGGATCGAACGGAGGGCGCGGCGTTCGACCGAAGCTATCGCTACGTCACGCCGGGGCTTCTCGCCCAGGAGGAGTTTCGCATCTCCGAGCAGTGGACGGCGCTCGCGAGCGGTCGCGTCGACTTCCACAACGAGTACGGGACGTTCTTCACCCCGCGCGTGTCGGTGATGTTCCGTCCCTCGGAGGAGGTGACGATGCGCGTCGGCGGCGGCACGGGATTCAAGGCGCCGACGATCTTCATCGAGGAGGTGGAGGAGCGCGGGTTCGACGACGTGGTGCTGGCCGCCGAGTCGGCCGAGACCGCGCAGAGCGCGACGCTCGACGTGAACTGGCGGACGATCGTCGGTGAGTCGGTCGGCATGGCGCTCAACGCGGCCGCGTATCTCACGCGCGTGGTCGGTCCGTTGAAGACGTGGCGACCGCCGCTGTCGCATGATCCGTGGGTGGAGGTCGACAACGTCGACGGCGAGCTCCTCAGCCGCGGCGCCGAGGTCTCGACGAAGCTGAACTACGAGGACTTCAAGCTCTCTCTCGGCTACACGTTCCTGTACGCCACGCTCAGCGACGCGGGCGAGGTGAGCGAGCTCGCGCTCAATCCCCGGCACTCGCTCGGCGCGGTGCTGATGTGGGAGAGCGAGGAGGCCGGCGCGAAGGTCGGCTTCGAGACGTACTTCACGGGCGAGCAGCGTCTCGACGATCACCCGACGCGCGAGCGGTCGCCGAGCTATCTGATCATGGGATTGCTCGTCGAGAAGGCGTTCGGCCCCGTGCGACTGTTCATCAACTTCGAGAACTTCACCGACACGCGACAGACGCGGTTCGAGCCGATCATCACGGGCGATCCCGCGGCGGGTCGTGTCGGACTGCTGCCGATCTACGCTCCGCTCGAGGGCCGGGTCATCAACGGCGGCGTTCGATTCGTGCTGTAGCGCATCGCGCGGCGATCGGCGGCTTACGGCTTCCGACCCGTGCGCAGGAACTCGATCGCCGCTTCGAGCACCTCGTCGCGGCCCGAGGCCAGGCCGCGCACCGTCGGCTCGACGCGCACGTCGGGCTGGATGCCGATGCGCTGCAGGCGCCGTCCGTCGGCGTGGCGCACGTCATGTCCGGAGAATGACGCGGTGATGCCTCCGGGCAGCACGACGTTCGTGACGTCGCCGTTGGCGCCGGCGGTCGGCGTGCCGATGAACGTGACGTCGTGCGCGGACTCGAGCGCGAGGCACAGGTGCTCCGACTGGCTTTGCGCGTTCTCGTCGATGAGGATCACGACGCGGCCCGTATACGGCGAGTCGATCGTCGGCGACAGCAGCTGCCGGAACGAGTAGCTCGGCTGAATCCCGATGTCGCGCATCGAGAGCGTGACCGCCTCGACGATCGGGCGCGAGAAGATGGCGTTGATCGAATCGCGTCGCGGCAGGCGCGTCGCGAGCTCCCATCCGGTGCCTCTCGGGTAGCCGCGCATGTCG
>DATLHO010000136.1:0-7213 GCA_035539855.1 Kapaibacterium sp. (SeqCode)
AGCATCGACGACGTCCTGCGAACGCTCGTGGCGCACGGAGCTCCGCCGGAGATCATGGTCGAAGCGCATCCGCACATCGGTTCGAACCTGCTCCCGAAGGTCGTCGCCGCGATGCGCGAGAGCATCCTCGCAGCCGGAGGACAGATCCACTTCGAGCATCGTGTGGTCGACTTCATCATCGACGACGGATGCATTCGTGGCGTCGTCACTGCTGACGGCGGCGAGTTCATCGGCGAGGGAGTGATTCTCGCAACGGGACATTCGGCGCGCGACATCTTTAAACTCCTCGTCGATCGCGGGGTCCTTGTCGAGCCCAAGCCGTTCGCGATGGGCGTGCGCATCGAGCATCCGCAGCCGCTGATCGACCGGATCCAGTATCGCTCGGCCGATCGGCATCCGAAACTGCCGGCGGCGAGCTACCGGCTCGCGTCGACGGTGCGAGACCGCGGCGTCTTCTCGTTCTGCATGTGTCCGGGCGGCTTCATCGTTCCGTCGGCGACCGAGGGCGACGAAGTGGTCGTCAACGGCATGAGTCTGTCGCGGCGCGACTCTCCCTTTGCCAACTCCGGGATGGTCGTTTCCGTTGAGACCGAAGATCTCGCGCCCTATGCCGATCACGGCGTGCTTGCCGGGGTCGCCTACCAGAAGGCGCTCGAGGTGATGGCGGCCGAGACGGGCGGCGGCATGCAGAAGGCGCCGGCGCAACGCGTCACGGATTTTCTCGCGGGCCGCATCTCCGCAACGCTGCCGCCGTGCAGCTACACGCCGGGGATCACCTCGGCGCCTCTGCACGAGCTGCTGCCCCCGGCGCTCGCGCGGCGGCTGCAGGCGGGTCTCAGGGAGTTCGGCTCGACGATGCGTGGCTATGTCACCGAGGAGGCGATCCTCGTCGGCGTCGAGACGCGCACGAGCTCGCCGGTACGTGTGCCGCGCGACCCGGCGTCGCTCGAGCACCCGCAGATCGCGCGGCTCTTCCCGTGCGCCGAGGGCGCGGGCTACGCCGGAGGCATCGTCTCGGCCGCGATGGATGGCCTGAGGGTTGCCGAGGCATTGGCCGGCCGGCAGATCGCGGACGTGCGCGCGCGGACGTCGTAGCCCGATGACTCGCACGTCACGGCGGGCTCCCGGTCATCAACGTCAAACGTCACATTCGCTCGACATCATATCGGTATCGCTATCATTCACCAACACACCACATCATGAAGCTTCGTACGGTCCTCATTGCACTGATGCTCCTTTCGGCGGTCCCGGCGTTCAGCCAGAGCCAGCCGTGGAAGAAGCAGATCGCTCTCGACGCCAACCTTTCGATCCCGGGCGGAGAGTTCGCCGACCTGGCCGGTCTCGAAATGGGATTCGGCGGAACCGCCGCGTTCTATTATCAGTTGCTGACGCGCGTGACGTTCCTTTCGGTTTCTCTTGGCTACAACGACCTCTCGTTCGAGGGCAGCAGCAACGCGAAGTACACCGTGATTCCGTTGCTGATCGGCGCGCGCTACAACTTCGCGCTGACCGGGTTCCAGCCGTATGTCGGCTTCGAGTTCGGCGCCTACTTCCAGTCCGTCAGCACGAGCGACGGTCAGATCTCGCTCACCGAGAGCGAGACCAACGTGGGCTTCCAGCCGAAGGTCGGCTTCCGCTTTCCGCTGAGCCCCGGCCTGGACTTCGACGCCTCGCTGAAGTATCACCTGATCCTTCGTGAGAACGAGAGCTTCTCGATGATCTCGCCGGGCATCGGCATCGCCTACACGATCGACTAGCGCACGCGTCGAGACGCGAGAACGCCGGGCGGCCACCGCACGATCGATCGCATCGATCGCAGGCGATGGCCGCCCTCTGCGTTTCCGGCCGCGTCGCACATCCCGCCTTCGACATGCAGATCACCTTTCTCGGCACCGGCGCAGGAATTCCCTCGACACGACGCAACGTCGCGGCGATGGCGCTGCGCCTTTCACAGCGCTCGGAGCTCTGGCTGTTCGACTGCGGCGAGGCGACGCAGCACCGGTTCATGACCAGCGCCGTGTCGATGGGCCAGGTCACGCGCATCTTCATCTCGCATCTTCACGGCGACCACGTCTTCGGGCTGCCGGGATTTCTCGCGACGCGCGGCCTCGGCGGTCTCCGCACGCCGCTCGACGTGTACGGTCCGCCAGGTCTGCGCGCGATGCTCGAAGGAGTGCTCGCCGCGACCTCGACGTGGGTCCCCTACCCGCTACGCATTCACGAGATCGAGCCGGGGGAGGTGCTCGACGATCGCGGCGTGCGCGTTCGCTGCGCATCGCTGCTGCACGGCGTGCAGTGTCTCGGCTATCGCGTCAGCGAGCCCGACGAGCCGGGGCGCTTCGACCCCGCGCGCGCCGCCGCGCAGGGCATCCCGGCCGGACCGCTCTTCGGGCGCCTGAAGCGCGGGGAGACCATCGATCTCGACGGACGCATCATCACGCCCGAGGGTCTCGTCGGCCCTCCCCTGCCGGGACGCAGCGTCGTCTACTGCACCGACACGGCGTACAGCGAAGCGGCGGTGGCGCTTGCCGAGCGCTGCGACCTGCTCGTGCACGAGGCGACGTTCGCGAGCGCCGACGCGGCGATCGCCGACGTCAGCGGACACTCCACCGCCGCGACCGCCGCGCGCGTGGCGAGCGAGGCGGGCGCGCGTCGTCTCGTGCTGACGCACATCAGCGCCCGCTATGCGCCGGAACAGCCCATCGGGCTCGACGACCTGCTGACCGAAGCGCGCGCGATCTTCCCGGCGACCGATCTGGCCGACGACGGCATGAGCGTCGAGGTCGAGCGGCGATAGTCTCGTATTATTGCCTTCCACGAACACTGAAACGTCATGCACGAGAATGAACGGGAGTTATTCGACGAAGACCGTGAGGAAGTCCTGCGGCTGATCCTCTGCGAGGCAGCCGGAATCGATGTCCGGCGGGAGCTCGCGGAGTTTCCGATCCCCGCGCGAAGCATGTTCCGTAAGGTCGTCCAGGAAGCTGGCCTCGTCGCCACGAAGGGACTCGTCAAGGGCGATGCGGGCGAGATGCTCTTTGGATCGCCGACCACTCTGACGCCGCGCGGCCGTAAGCGACTCGAGGAGCTCGACGCGCGACGCAGCGCCCCGGGCGACATGACCAACGGTCATGGCAGCATCCCGATCGAGGACGACGACGACGATCTCGGCGCGGATCTCGACGACGCGATCGATGATGATCCCGAGGTCTAGTGCTTCCGACTCGCCCCACCTTGTCGAATCCACGCAGATGAGCATCTCTCTTCCGACGCTTTCGGCCATCGTCGCCGCACTCTTGCTTGCCGTTCCCGCATTCGCGCAGACGGACGCGGCGGGTTCGTCGCCGTCACCTGCCTGGTCGACAGTGCGCGTTTCCGATGGCGCGTTCGAGGTCTCGTTTCCCGGTCAACCGGTAATCATGACGATCCCGAGTGATGAACGCGTCGGAGAGTCGCGAGGTCGTTCCTACATCTTCTCGACTCCTGACAAGCGTCTGATATTGATCGGGATGTTCAGTGATCTGCCGGCCGGTCGCTTCATTGTGGACCTGAAGGGAGTTTCGAACGGAACAGCAGTCGGAGCCAAGGCGTTCGGAGGGATAATCACCGCCGTCGACTCAACACCCGTCGACGGATATTTCTGCCGGAGATTCTCTGGGATAATGGGTGATTCGATGCTCTTTGAAGGGTTCATGCGGCTGCGCGGGAATCGCGCGTACACTCTGATGGCGCTACGCCCGAAGGAGCTCGATTCGGATGTCTCCGCACGCTTCCTGGGCTCCTTTTCGATGATCGAGCCGAGCGCGACGCACTGGATCGACGTCGATCTGAGCGAGCGAGGATATGAAGTGCGACTGCCGTCGACGCCAATCTACTCGGAGGACACAGCCGACAGGGGACGTGCATTTCGCTCGGCCGCCTTTGCGCGCGACAACAACACCGGACAGTCCTATGCGACCGCCGTCTATACTTTTTCCAGGTACTACTCGGCGCCGAATCTCGATTCTCACATGCTTCAGTTCCTGCGCGAGAGTGATGACGGCGTCGCGATCCTTCACGACTCGTCGTTCACCCTTGGCGGATACCCGGCTCGCGATCTCACCGTCGGCCTCGGGAGCACGCTCGAGCCGGAGCGCATCCGCCTCGTCGCCCGCGGACGTCGTCTCTTCGAGGCCCTCACACTCACGAGCGACACGTCACGGCACCGTTTCGACGATCAGTTCTTCGAGTCACTGAAGCTCGTCGGCGACGACTCGGAAGAGGATCTCGGCACTCCCCGAACGGAGCAACTGTTAGCCGACCTCAGCTCGGACGATTCGGTGCGCCATGAGCAGGCTCTCTCGGCGCTCTCGTGGTATCGTCCAGCGAGCGGGGAGATAGCGGCCTTCATCGACGCGCTGACGAAGCGGTACAACGACGATGAATTGTTCTATGGTGGCAGCGCGGCGCGTCTCTTTCGTGCCATCGAGCGCTCGAACGAAGACAGCGTGCTTGAGCGGATCATCGAGCACTATGGCCAGCTCAGCCCAGGGGTGAAAGGCAGTATTCTACGACGGCTGCTCGCGTCGCAGTCGCGGCAGGCGATCGAGCGGTTCGTCGACCTCGTGACGTCGAATCCAGTGGAGGAGCAGGTCTGGAGGTGGTTTACATTCTGGGTGATCGACAAGGACCGAACCGAGCTCTTCGGCCTCCTGATTCCGCGGCTTTACACGCTGCTCGACAGTGCCTGGGCACAAAACAACCTGATGTATTTGACGACACGTGCGCACGACGCAGGCGCGATCGACATCGACGACATGGGCGACGACCGCGCACGTTTGATTCGAGTCGCGTCCGATGCGCTCACCGCACCCGGCGATACTGTCGGATACGTCGCCGTGCGCAGAAGCACCGCGGTGGCCATGCTCTGCCGCTTCGAAGAACGCGACGATGTCGTCGAGCTGCTGACGCGCTATGCCGTCGACAGCGCGCTCGACGATGCCGCACTGGCG
Source organism: Kapaibacterium sp. (SeqCode) (assembly GCA_035539855.1). Taxonomy (GTDB): domain Bacteria; phylum Bacteroidota; class Ignavibacteria; order OLB7; family OLB7; genus DATLHO01. The sequence goes on from DATLHO010000136.1 coordinate 4,992, forward strand.
GCCGCTCGCTTGATCGAGCTCGATGCGGCGGTTCCCGTCGAGACTGTTCGACGGATCGCACTCTCCCCCTACCATCGCGTTGGACTCTACGAGGCGTGCCGCAAGGCCGGGAACGTCGAGCTCTTTCCTCCGGAGCTCCTCAATCAGGATCGTTTCGCAGAGGGCCTTGCGTACGGAGCACTCGTGGACGAGGACGAGGGCGAAGGCGATGACGACACGCTCGAGCTCGTCGAAAGCCGCGTCGTCACGATCGCTGGAGCGCGCGGCCGGGCGCACTTGTTCCGAGTTCGCACCGAGGCAAACTATTGGTTCACGACCATTCTCGTTGGGCTGCAGCCTGAGTCGAGCACCGAGGTGGCGACGAAAGCTGACGTCATCACGTTCGGCGACTCTCCGTTCGATGATCTCACGGTCGATCAACACTTTGCGAAGCTGATCGAACAGGCGGAGTCGGAGCTTGCGGAATCCGCGAACGCAGGGAGCGATGAGGCGCGTGATTAGAGTGCCCTACGGTCACCCGCCGAACGTGAACAGGTTCTCCGGATGAATCTCCGCCTCGGTCGTCGACGTGATGTGTCGGACGGTCGCGCCGTGGGCGACGAGCGCATCGGCGACCCAGAAGCGATGGCAGTGCGACGGATCGGCCTCGGCACACATCAGCGCGATGCGCGATGACTCCGCAAGCACGAGCACGCGATCGAGTCCGCGCCGAAACGCCGGCGTCGTCATGTATTCGGCAAAGCCTCGCGAGCGCTCGCTGCAGCTTCTCGCGCGCTCGAGAACGTGCTGCGGCGGCCTGGTGCCTCCGAGCTCTTCGAGATGCTCGTACAGGATTCCCGTCGGCGGCATCGTTCGGTCGAGCTCCTCGCGGTTGAACTGCGGATTGTAGCGCGAGTAGGGAATTCTCCGGATGTCGATCAACAGCTCGATGTGGTGCGCGCGAAGAAGCTCGACGAGCTGTTCGTGCGTTCGCGTGGAGTGTCCGACGGTGTAGATCGTGACGGGCATTCGGTTCCCGGGAATCGTTTCGACAACGGATCGTACGGCATGAAGATCGGCAACTCCTCGGTCATCGTCATCACGGGCGCAAGCTCCGGCATCGGACGCGCGCTCGCGCTCGCGCTCGCGGAGCGCGGCGCACGCATCGGACTGCTGGCTCGACGCGGTGAACTGCTCGAGGAGGTCGCCGACGACTGCCGGGCGCGTGGCGGCGACGCCGCGGCGATCGTGTGCGACGTGACCTCGCGAGCGTCGCTCGAGCGCGCGGTCGACGAAACGGTCGAGCGCTTCGGCCGCCTCGACGCGCTCGTCAACAACGCCGGCCGCGGGCATCTGGGGTACATCGACGACACCGCCGACGAACAGATCGAGAGCATCTTTCGCGTGAACGTCTTCAGCCTATGGTACGGCAGCGCCGCCGCGCTGCGCCACATGCGCGCGCAGGGCAGCGGTCTGATCGTCACGATCGCGTCGATCGCCGGGAAGATCGGCTACCCCGGCAACGCCGCGTACGTCGCGGCCAAGCATGCCGCCGTCGGGTTTTCACGCGCCCTCCGAACGGAGCTCGCCGAGTCCGGCATCGACGTGATGACGGTGATCCCGGCCGGCGTCATGACCGACTGGGCCGCCGTTGCCGAGGGAGGACCGATGCTCGACCTCTTCGTCTACGAAGGCGAGCGGGGACGCGCGATCGCCGCAGAGCGCGGCATCGACCTGCCGCCGGCCCTGCCCCTTCTGGGCGCCGATGAAGTCGCCGCGAGCATCGTCGGGGCGATGGAGCATCCCGTCGCCGAGCACTACACGCACCCGGGCGCGCGCGAGCTTGCGCTGCTTGCCGAATCCGATCCGGAGGCGTTCGAGCGATCGCAGCTTCCGTTCTGGCTCGCCAACCGCGAAGGCTATCGCAGGGAGAGGCGCGGCGAGTAGATCGTGACGTCGATCGAGGACGAAGCGCTGGCGCGAACGCAGGAAGGCACCGCCGGCGTGACCGACGGTGCCCCCGATATTCTTCGTTCCGGAGCCCGGTTAGTATTGTTCGGAAGGATAGCCGCTGAACTCGAACTCGACCGGCGCCTGGCCATCCTTCTTCCAGACGTAGCGCCCATCGAGGCGGCCCTTGGCAAGCAGGCCGCTCCACTCGATCTGCCCGTCGCCCGCGCTGACGGCGACGGCCGTGAATGACTCGCCGATGTTCTCGTGAACGCCGCGGAACTCGGCGGCGT
>DATLHO010000137.1:0-6799 GCA_035539855.1 Kapaibacterium sp. (SeqCode)
CTGCACGGCGACCGCGTTGGCGTCGGTCGAGTTCGACTCGCCGCGCACGCCGGCTGCGGTGCCGGTCGTCGCGCTGTGCGTTCCGAGCACACCGACGCCCGTGCCGTTGGTCTCGCCAATGAGCGCCGTGGCCGAGCTGCCTGCGTTGTTGAGCGTATAGCGTCCGCCGCCTCCGGTGCCCGTGTTCGTCAACCACCACAGCGTCAGCGGGCTGTTGAAGGTCTCCGCGTACGGGATGTTCGCCGTCAGCGGGTTCTCCCACACCGGCGTGTTGGTGCCGTTGGAGATCAGGGCGAAGCCGTCGGGTGCGCCCTCGGTGTTGACCTTGGCCGCGGTCACCGCGTTGTTGGCGAGCTTCGGCGTCGTGACGTTGAGATCGATGATCTTCGCGGTCGTGATCGAGAGATCGCGAATGTGATGTGTCTGAATGCCACCCTCACGGATGAACATCGTGACGAACGGACCCTGCGGCGGATCGATCACGATCGAGCCGTCGAAGTTGTCGATGCGACGGATGCCGCCGCTCGAGGTGTCGGTCGAACGGATGATGAACTGGCTGCCGTTGCGCGTGACGGTCGTCGCGCCGGCGCCGAGGATCTCGATGGCGCCCTGCTGGCCGTTGAAGCTAATGACGTGTCCGCCCCGGACCGCACCGGCGGTGTCGGAGGTGATCGCCGTCATCGCCCAGTCGGCGCTGTCGGCGGTGACCGCCGTCTGCGCGCGCTCGGCCATCGCGGCGTTGAGCGCGTACGGCACGCTCGTGAACGCGGTGCGCGGAGCGAGCTCCGCGCCGGTGCCCACGCGCACGCCGAGCCAGTACTGCTTGTCGAACGCGACGCTGGTCGGGATGCCGTTGGGATTCGAGCTGCCGATGACGGCGTTGAAGACGCCGCGGACGACCGGCACGGTCAGCGTCTCGCTGAACAGCGCGGTGCCGCCGGCCGGGACGTCGTAGATCGCGATCGTCATCTGGGTGCTGCCGTCGGGCACGAGCACGCCGGACGCGTCGGCGAGCACGCCCTGGAAGCTGATCGTTCGAGGAACCTGCGCGAGCGCCGGCGAAAGCGCGGCGGCGAAGAGCAGGGTGAGCGTAAGAAGTTTTCGACGTGAATACATTGATGACCCCTGGGATCGAAACATGAGGGCTAGTGGACGAAACGTGTGCGATGGACCGCGTGCCCCCGGCGCGCCGCAACGACCCGCGGGCGGTCGCGTCGGGCTCCGGACGGAATGCACGAGAAACGTCGCCGTCTGTCGTGTAATGGTTACTTCAGGACCCGCATCTGCGAAGCCGAGCGCGTGCCGTTGGCGATGAGGACCAGGAGGTAGTCGCCGCTCTCGAGCTTCCGGGCAGGAAGTTCGACGGTAACCGTTCCGGCCTCGCGCCAGCCGTTGATGAGCTCAAGGCGCTGCTGCCCGAGCCCGTCGAAGACGCTCAACTGGACGTCGCCGCTGGCCGGCAGCACCACGCTGACGATCGCGACGTCGACGACAGGATTCGGCGCAACCCGCACGCTGGCCGCCATGCCGGTGACCGCGGTGGAGTACTCCTCGCGCACGGCGTTCGGGTTGTTCGGGTTCGGATACGTGAACCAGAATCCGAGATAGCCGATGTGGCTGCTCGAGCTGCTGCGCCCGATGATCGTCTGACCGATCGTGCCGGCCAGCAGGTGGTCGCCCGCCATCGCAGAAGCGCCGGAGCCGATCACCTGTCGGATGATCTGCGTCTGCGCCTCGAGCGCGGGACCCGACGCGACCAGCGCGAAGAGTATCAGCAGGAAAAGTGTAGGCGGATGTCGTCGTCGCATCGTGACCTCCATCACGGACGAGTGAGTACGGAGCGATTCGCGTCGGTCGACGGCCATGACGGCGCTGCCGACCGGAACGATCGATGAACGTGCAGTGCGTACGCGCCGCTTCCACGCGGTATCGTGACGCCTCTATCGAAAAGCACTGCGAAGCGCAGGCTCAACGAGTCTGTGTCAATGGAGGAGTTATGTGGGGGATTGGGGGGACTATCCCTTCCGACCGGTGCGTGGGGGACCGGGGCGCGTCCAAAAGGGAGGACCTGCGTGGATGCGCGCTCGAATGCGCCGGGGGGGTGGCGCCGCGCGAAGTTAGCAACAATCGGCCGGAATGCAACTGCGTGTTCGGAACGTGATCGCACTTAAACGCATCCGGCATGCGTCACCTCATAGTGGTTCCGATCGCCCGGTTCGCCGGGCGCCCGCGTCGCGGCGGGCTAATCGTCGCTCTGTTGTTGGGGGAGCCTCCGCACGGCATCTATCGTATATTCCCCCTTCGCCTCCAGAACCAGCGTTTTCACAGGTATTCGAACGTGATCAGACTGACCAAGCATCCATCCGCCGGCATCGCTCGCGCGGCCGGTCGCTGCGCCGCGCTCACCGCGCTGCTCCTCGTGCTGCTCGGCGGCGCCGCGAGCGCGCAGATGAAGGCTCCGGAGAAGGAGTTCACCCGCTTCACGCTCGACAACGGCCTCGAGGTCGTCGTCATCGAGAACCGGCTCGTGCCGATCGCGACCGTCGAGCTCGCCGTGCGCAACGGGTCGTTCACCGAGGGACCCGAGTACTCCGGCCTGTCGCACCTCTACGAACACATGTTCTTCAAGGGCAACAGCCGCTACGCCGACATGGGTGAGTTCCTGACGATGCTCGGCAGCATCGGCGCCGCCTGGAACGCGACCACGCGCGAGGAGGTGGTCTACTACTACTTCACGCTTCCGGTCGCCAACCTCGAGCGCGGGATGGAGGAGATGGCCAACACGGTGCAGACCCCGCGGTTCGAGCCGGCCGCGCTCGAGAAGGAGCGCGAGGTCGTCATCGGCGAGCTCACGCGCTTCGAGTCCGATCCCTTCTATGAGTTCAACCGCGCGATGGACAAGGCCACCTGGGGCGACTACGTCACGCGCAAGCAGAAGGAGGGACAGCGCGCGGTGATCCAGACCGCGACGGTCGAGAAGATGCGCGCCATCCAGCAGAAGTACTATCTGCCGAACAACTCGCTGCTGATCGTCGCCGGCGACGTCGACTCGGCCGGCGTCGCGACGCTCGCGCGCCGCTACTTCAGCACGTGGAAGCGCGGCGCCGATCCGTTCGTGGCCGAGCCCGTCGCGCGACCGAAGCCGCTGACCGAGAAGCAGCTCGTCGTCGTGCCGGCGCCCGGAGCCGACCTGGCCCAGGTGCAGTACCAGTGGCACGGTCCGTCGATCGGTCTCGACGACGAGGCCACGTACGCCGCCGACGTCCTGATCTTCATCCTGCAGCAGCAGCAGTCGCGCTTCCAGCGTCGGCTCGTCGAGAGCGGCCTGGCGCAGGGCGCGGGGCTCAACTACTACACGCAGCGCTACGTCGGACCGATCTCCGCCCAGGTCGTCACGACGCCGGAGAAGACGCAGGAGGCGCTCAAGGCGCTGTGGGCCGAGATCCAGGAGCTCGACTCCCCTGGGTACTTCACCGACGAGGAGCTCGAGACCGCGAAGCAGATCCTGCGCATCAACGCGCTGTACGAGAGTGAGCAGACGACCGACTGGGTGCACTCGCTGAGCTTCTGGTGGAGCACCGCCGGCATCGAGTACTACCGCACGTACATCGACAAGCTCCTCGAGGTCTCCCGCGAGGACATCCAGCGCTACGTTCGAACCTACATCAAGGGCAAGCCCTACGTGCTTGGCATCAGCACCAACCCGCAGGCACTCGAGAAGCTGAATCTCAATCCGAAGGGGGTGCTCCAGTAATGGCAACCGTGAACACGAAGGAACCGATGAGAATGCACGGAAGGTCGCTCCGAACGCTCGCACTGTCGATCGCGACGCTCGCCGTTGCGATGCTCGTCTCGCCGGCTGCGCGCGCGCAGTCCGACGACGAGCAGCGCCAGCCGGGCATCGTCTACCGCGGCGCGCCGACGAACGTCAAGGAGTTCACCGTCGGCGGCATCGACGTGATCCTGCGGCCGACCGGCAAGGCCAACCACGTCATCGCCGCGAAGCTTTTCATCCGCGGCGCGGTCACCGCGCTGCCCGAGGGCGCCTCACCGGCGCTCGAGGAGCTCGCCCTGGCGCTGCCGCCGATGAGCGGTCCGAAGGGCATGACGAAGGTCGAATACCGTCGCACGATCGACCGCATGGTTACGGGGATCATCCCCGGAGCCGGCCGCGACTTCTCGACGATGACGCTGCGCTGCATCGACGAGAAGTTCAACGAGTCGTGGGATCTTTTCACGGGCGTCATCATGCGACCGCAGTTCGACGCGGTCGAGCTTCGCAACGCCGTCGAGGCGCAGTTGCTGTCGGTGCGCAACCGCTACTCGAGTCCCGGCGCCTACGCGGCCTACCTGGCCGACAGTGCGTTCTTCGCCGGCCACCCGTACGGCCGCTTCGACACCGAGGCCGACATCAAGCGGATCACGCCGAAGATGCTCGAGGAGCACTACCGCCGGCTCTTCGTGAAGTCGCGCCTGCTGCTGGTCGTCGTCGGCAACGTCGACTCGGCCGACCTGCACCGCAAGGTCGCCGCGTCGTTTGCGAAGCTGCCGATGGGCAGCTACGTCGAGCAGCCGCTGCCGGTGCCGCCGGCGGCGAGCGAGCCGCGCGTGATCGTGCGCGCTCCGGTCGGCAATCGCGATGAAGTCCCGACGAACTACATCATCGCGCGCTTCATGGCGCCGAACCGCGACGACTCGCTCTACTATCCGATGATGCGACTGGCGGTGTTCCTTTCCGGCTCGCTCTTCCGCGAGGTCCGCATGGAGCGCAATCTCAGCTACGCTCCGGATGCCGACGCGAACTTCGGCAAGACCTCCTTCGGCGAGATCTCGATGCAGACGACGCTGCCCGATTCCGCGTGGCGCGTAACGATGGAGCAGGTCGACTTCTTCCGCCGCTACGTGATCGCCGACCAGTACATCACGTCGGGGCTCAGCGCGTGGATCACGAACACGTACATGCGCGAGCAGACCAACGAGTCGCAAGCCAACGAGCTGGGCGTCGCACAGCTCTACACCGGATCGTGGACCAACGCGTTCCGCACGATCGAGGCGATCCAGAAGATGACCCCGGAGCAGCTCAACGAGGCCGCCCAGCGGTACCTCCGGAACATGACCGTCGTGATCGTCGGCGACCCGTCGCGGATCACGCCGGCGGAGTATCTCGAGGCGGAGGAGGGGTGATCGCCGGGAAGGCGCGCGGGGGAGCGTGAGTCGAATCAACGCTCCGGTGCGACGGGTTCAAGACAGCAGTCACAGCGAGAGGCGGCGCCCTGGTGAGCGCCGCCTCTGTGCGTTTTGTCGCCGGGCAGTTACGGAGCCTCCCGGTCGGGAACTCCCGGAACGTTCGTGTCGGAGTCGCCGCGTCTGAGCGCGAGTCGTGCCTCCGACGCGAGGCTCTCGTAGTTGCTTCGGATGATGTCGAGCTTCTCCTCGTCCAGCTCTTCGAGATCGAGCAGCGCGTTGTGCGCGCCCTGGGTCGCGCGGATCAGCTCGTCGAGCTTCACCTGCATCGCCTCGCTGTCGCGGTTCTGCGTGTTCTGAATCAGGAAGACCATCAGGAAGGTGATGACCGTGGTGCCGGTATTGATCACGAGCTGCCACGTATCGCTGTAGTCGAAGATCGGTCCGGTGAGCGACCAGACGATGATGATCGCGACGGCGATTCCGAACGTCGCTGGCTGTCCAGCGCGGCGCGCGGTTGCCTTCGCGAAGCGCGTGAACCACGATGTCGTGCGTGTCGGTTTCATCCGCTGGTCTCCCGCTCGAGGCGGCGATTCAATTCCCAGAGTGCGGTTCGGTTGCTATCGAAGGTCGCGCGGCGCGTCGCCTCGTCGTAGTCGAGCCATTCGACGGCGCGATGCTCCGCGGCAATTGAGATCGCAGCGTCGATGACCTCGATGCCGAAGCTGTGCTCCGGCACGACGTGCACGTTCGAGCCCCACTGCTCATGTCCCGCGAAGTGCACGACCGGGATCGAGGCAATCGCGTCGAGCTCGATCATGCGAGACGTGGGAGCCAGCCCGGCCTCCTCGTGCGCCTCGCGCCGAGCGGCGTCGATCGGGAGCTCGCCGGACTCGCCGCCGCCGGCGATCCACTGCCAGACGTCGGCGTCGGCGCGAAGGAACAGCGCGTAGCGAACGCCGTCGGCCGTGCGGCGAAAGGGGATGACCAGAACCTGGAAGGGTGCGCGGGACACCGGACGCTCCGGATGGTTGTTCTGTCGCAGACCCGCTACGCTGTCCGCGGATCCTCCTGCGGTCGCGCGCGCTCCTCGCCGTCGTTGGTGATGACGCTGATGCGGCCATCGCCTTCGATGAAGCACTTCTTCACCGCCTTCAGATCGTCGACTCCCTGCTCGCGCAACAGTCCCTTCAGCTCCTCGAGGGTGATCATCTCTTGCCGCATGTTGCGTCGGTTGACCATACCGTCCTCGACGAGCAGCAGGGGAGCGGGCCGCACGAGCCGCTGCACGAACGCGAAGCGGTAGCCGAGCCAGTCGATTACGTAGTCGCAGGCGGAGATGGTGACGACGAGAAGCGCGCCTTCGGTCAGCGACGTGTACTCGCCGGCCATGCCGTTCTGAATGGCGTCGGCGATGAGAACGACGACGAGAAGATCAGAGATGCCGATTGCGCCGCTCTCGCGACGCAGCACACGGAGGATCGCGAAGAGAACGAGGTAGGTGAGCACACCGCGGATGACGATCTCCGCGAGCGATGTGCTGGGAACGAAGATCGCATGCCAGTCGACGGCGAGGATCTTATCCATGCTTCGGGGGGCTAGACGCCATCGGGCT
>DATLHO010000138.1:0-4471 GCA_035539855.1 Kapaibacterium sp. (SeqCode)
AGGAACTTCTGCTGCTCCCAGCCGATCTGGCCGTCGACGGGCATGAGCGTGTCGACGTTGACCGCCTCGCCCTCGAAGACCTGCGGATCCCAGCCGACCGCCGAGCAGACCGTCGACCCCTGGCCGGGGAAGCAGACCTGCGGGCCCTCCGCCGGCCACCAGCTCGTCCAGCCGAGCGGCGTCGTCGGGAACTTCTGCGCGTCGGTGATGGGCGTGTTGTTGTTCGCCTTGACCCACGCGCCCTTGAGCATGTCGTCGCCGGTCAGGTTGTTGCCCAGCCACCGGCGATAGCCCTCGGGGAACACGTCCGCGAGCGAGACCGCGCGGTAACGAGCGTCGAGGAAGTCCTGGCGCGAGGCGCTGATGAAGTTGTCGACCGACTCGGTCATCAGCATCGAGGCCCAGGCCTTGTCGTAATACGACCCGGCGTTGATCGTGTACTCGGAGTCGTAGTCGTTGCCCTTGTCGTCCGCGAGGCGGTTCTCGAGCGGCTTGCCGCCGATGCCGATCGCCGCGGGACCCGCGGGGCTGTTGTCCGAGCGATACCCCGTCGCGCCGTTCGGCACGGCGAGGACCGTGGGACCGGCTTGCGCGTAGATGTCGTCCGTCGAGCGGATGACGAGATCGTTCGCGACCTTGTGGTGCTCGCCGGGCTGCGGGCGAGCGACCTGGCGCGCGAAGTGATCGAACGCGAGGCCCGAGGCCAGGATGTTGTCCTGGTAGAACTGCTTCGCGATCGTGGGCCACTCCGAGTTGAAGTCGAAGCCGGACTCGAGCGCGAAGTCACGGTAGATGTTCACGAGCAGGCCGAGGCCCTTGGCCGCGTCGCGCATCTTCGTGTTGTACCGATCGAGCGTGCGGCTGGCCGAAGCGCGGACGCTGAAGCTCTGCCGGTTGCGGCGGTAGTTGTCGAAGATGTGCCCGACTTCCTGCTGCGTGATGAAGAAGTTGAAGAGTTCGTAGACGTCTGCGCCGTTGTCGTGGCGGTAGACGGCGACGTTGCCGAGGTCGGCCCAGCGGTCCGTGGCGAAGCCGTAAGGAACGCGCGTGCGCTTCGCCGGATCTACGGAGCTAAAGCGACGGCCGAAGTCCACGCCGTTGTCGCGCATCGACTGCCACGGCATGTAGTCGACCTTGCGCGTCTTGCACTTGGAGTACTCGCCGTTGACCTTGACGATCAGGCCGTCGAGCAGCGGGTCCCACTTGCCGAGGCGCGCCTCGTCCCAGTCGGCCGGCTTCAGACGCTGAACCTGCTCCTCGGTGAGCGAGGTGCAGGAGTTCGCGTCGAGCATCTTCCACGTCCGCTGAAGCTGGGAGTAGTGGATGTTCGCGGTGCCGTTCGACGTGTACTGGTAGCCGATGATGCCGCCGAAGCCGTCCATCTTGTCGAGGGTGGCACGGCCGAGCGGTTTGTCGGCGTTCATGTCCGTGTCGGCATGCACCGCGACCGTCTGGCCGTAGAACATGCGCGCCGCGGCGAAGTCGTACGCGGAGAGGCCGATGAAGTCCTGCGTGACCTCACCGCCGTACTCCATGATCGACTGGTGCATGAACATGGTGAGGAGCTGATCACGCTCGTTCGCCGTGACCTGGTCGAAGTAACGCGCCCCGACGCAGTTCTCGCTGTCGGCCTCGCTCTTGAGGTCGTTGCAAGCCGCCGTGACCTTGCCGTTCTTCGTGCGGAGCTGCCAGTACTGCGGGCGGAAGCCCCAGGCGTCCGACGAGCTCACGAAGTTGTGGCGGAGGCCGATGGAGTGACCCATCTCGTGCGCCATGACCGAGTAGTGCGCCTTCTGCGCGATCCAGTGGCGGATCGCCTCGGCACGATCGAGCTGGTCCTGCTTCGTGTTCGCCATCGGGTCCGCGAACGTGCCGTACGGCGCGCCCGTGCGGGGATTGACGGCGTCCTTGAACTTCGCCTGGATCGCCTTGTCGAGCGAGGTGAGGCCGACCGGCGAGGGGAAGGTCGCCTGCATGATGCACATGCCGCGCTCGGCGAGGGCGATCTCCTTCATGCGCGCGATGTCACGCTGCACTTGCGGATGATTGCCGCGCAGAGGCGAGGCGAAGTTCATCACAGCGTCGTTCACCGGCAGCTTGTCCGTGCCGGCGAGCTGCTGCATCGCCTTCGTCGTGAGCTCTGCCTCCATCGGCGAGCCCGCCGCGCGCATGCGGCGCGCCTCGTAGACCGGGCGGTTGGCCGAGGGCGCGAGCGCGTCGGCGCGCACGTCCCTGACCATCTGCTTGACGTTCTCGAGCGCCTCGGCGAACTCGGGCTTCGTGACGATCGCGCCCTCGCCGCTCTCGACGGCCTTCATCTTGTCGGGCATGACGCCCGTCGCGCCGAGCACGCGACGCGAGAGGTCCGCCTGCGTCATCTGCGGGAGCACACCCGTGCCGCCCGCCGCCTCGCTGGCGACAGCCCAGTCCTTGACGTACGTGCCCTCGGTGACCTGGTCGGTCGAGAGCTCGCCGTTCAGGTACCGCATCTGATCGACGAGGCCCTGGCTGAAGAGGTCCGTGACGTGCGACCAGACGTTCGCGCTCGCGGCGATCTTCTCGCCCGTGAGCGGGTCGTCGGAGTCGACCATGATGCCCCACGGTGAGGGCGTCTGCGGCGTCGGGATGACGTTGATCTGGTGGTAGCGCAGGTCGCCCATGCGCACCGTGCGCCCCGCCGGGCCGCAAGCCGCATCGTCGGTCTCGAGGACCGGGCTGTGGCAGAGCATGATCATCTGCCGCATCTTCGCGACCGCGATCACGCCCGGATCGATGCCGCGCTCGTTGCCGAGCTGATCCGCGATCGCCTCGCAGTCGCGGCCACCGTTCGTCTTGCCGGCGCGGCAGGCATCGACCTCGTGGGAGAGCTGGATCAGATCCCAGTTGTCGTCCATCTGGCCGCGGTACATCGGGAACTGGCCGTCGCACGCCCCGGGATCACCGCCGGTCGCCTTGCACTCGGCGTTGCGCGCGGACATGACCGCGGCGCGCATCGCGACGTCCCACTCGTGCGTCGCCCAGTCCGTGGGCTCGAAGAAGTCCGCGTCGGACTCCTTCGTGTAGTACCAGGGCTGCGGGACCTCCTTGCGCAGGCGGTACGGCAGGGTGCAGCGCTGCTTGAACTCGTCGCAACGCGAGCCCGCCACGCCGGTCCGCTGCGTGACATCTTCGCACTCGTCCTCGGTGCCGTTGCCGTCCGCGTCGCGGTGCGGGTCGTCGCCCGAGGTCGTCTTTTCGGGGACGAAGCACTTCACCTCGCCCGTCATCTTCTCGGGATCGGCGTAGTAGTGGCTGCGCTCCCAGATGTTGTAGCGCGCGGCGAAGCGGTACCACTTGTCGTCGCTCATGCCGTAGTTGCGGGCGTAGCCCGAACGATCGACGGTGAACGCGCCGTACGCGCTGAAGCGCTTGCCGTCCCAGTTGACCGGCTCGTAGTCGCGATCGACCACGCGGCGGAAGGACTGGCGAATCGTGAGCTCGACGGGGTTGCAGGTGCCGGAGGGCGCCGAACCGCCGAAGAAGTCGTTGTCGAGGAAGCAGGCCGGGAACTTGTCGATGCCCCAGCCGAGGTGGCTGAGGTCGATCATCTTGGGCTTCGCGAACGCCTTGTTCGTGACGTCGAAGTAGCCCGTCTCGGGATCGAAGTGCGGCGCGTCCGCGTCGTTCGGATCGCTGACGTAGTAGTCCATCGGCTCGTAGTCGACGCCGCCGTAGACGCCGAGCATCGACAGCGTGTCGAAGTCGTACGAGTCGGTGTTCAGGTTCCGGCTCCAGTCGACGCGGAAGTACTCGCGCGCGTACCAGGGCCTGTCCGAGCCGTTCTCGACGAGGACGTTGAGCTCTTCGCCCGTCGTCGGGTTGTACTCGTAACGGATGTCGAAGTGCGACTGGATGGGGTACGCGACCACGATCACGCCCTGATCCGTCGTGGCGCCGACGCCCTTCTTGCCGTCGGAATCCTGGATGCGCTCGTAGCTCAAGCGCCCGATCAGGAGGTCCTCCGTGATCTGCCACTTCAAGCGCGCGACGGGCTGCGCGTACGTGGACGTGAACAAGCCGTCCTGCGCCGCGCCGTAGCCAACGTCGACCACCGTGCCCTGGGTCCAGAACTCGGGGTTGTCCGCGTCGTTGTGCAGGTCGTCACCGACGAAGAATGACTTCGCCAGCGCGTTCGCCTGCACGCGGTTGATGGGGTCTCGCTCCTCGGCGCACCCGAGCGCCCCACCAGCGAGGAGCCCGAGGGTGGCCACGAAGGCGACCCGTAACCTCATCCATCTCATCGAAGGTCCTCCTTGCACTGCCGATCCGAAGCCCGCAGAAAGCCCACGCGAGCGGGTACGAACCCGATCAGCGGGACTGAAAGCACGTTTGATGCCACAACGAATTTTCGTACGTTTTCAAGCACTTGCTTGTTGAAGCACGGGGCCCCGCCCGGATCCCCGTTAAAGCTCTGACACGACGATCGCTAACT
>DATLHO010000139.1:0-7338 GCA_035539855.1 Kapaibacterium sp. (SeqCode)
AACAGATCTACGACGCCCTCGGCGCCGAGCCCCAGCACATCGACGACCTCACCGACCGCACCGGCCTCGCCGCCAACGAACTTCTCGTAAGCCTCCTGCAACTGGAATTCAAAGGCCTGGCGCGGCAAATGGCGGGGAAGATGTTCCTAAGAGGATAGGGACGAAGGAACCAAGGGACGAAGTGACCAAGGGACGACGGGACCAAGAGTCGCGGGCACTTCGTCGAGTCATCAAGCTCTCCCTCCGACTCCCCCCTCTCCGTATTCGGAGAGGGGGGAGTCGGAGGGTGAGGTTCAGCCCGGGGGGGGTGAGGTTGCCCGGCGCGGCGCCGTCTCAAGCCACCGTCACCCCCTCCTCCAAATACACATCCTGAATCGCATTCAACAACGCCACCCCTTCACCCATCGGCCGCTGAAACGCCTTCCGCCCGCTGATCAGCCCGCAGCCTCCTGCGCGCTTGTTGATGACCGCCGTCTTCACCGCCTCGACCATGTCCGACTCGCCCGAGCTTGCGCCGCCGGAGTTGATCAGGCCGATGCGGCCCATGTAGCAGTTGGCCACCTGGTAGCGCGTCAGGTCGATCGGGTGGTCGCTCGAGAGCGACTCGTAGACGCCCTTGTGCGTCTTGCCGAACTTGATCGCGTTGAAGCCGCCGTTGTTCTCCGGGAGTTTCTGCTTGATGATGTCGGCCTTGAGCGTGACGCCCAGGTGGTTGGCCTGTCCGGTCAGGTCCGCGGCGACATGGTAGTCCTTGTCGCCCTTGACGTTGAACGCCGGGTTGCGCAGGTAGCACCACAGGACGGTCGCCAGTCCGAGCTCGTGCGCGTAGGCGAACGACTCGGCGATCTCGACGATCTGCCGTCCGGATTCCTCCGAGCCGAAGTAGATCGTCGCGCCGACGGCCGCGGCGCCCATCTTCTGGGCGTCGTCGACGGTGCCGAAGAGGATCTGGTCGAACTTGTTCGGGTAGGTCAGCAGCTCGTTGTGGTTGATCTTGACGATGAACGGGATTTTGTGGGCCCACTTGCGCGCGGTGATGCCGAGCACGCCGAAGGTCGATGCGACCGCGCTGCATCCGCCCTCGACCGCCAGGCGCACGATGTTCTCCGGATCGAAGTACTGCGGGTTCGGCGCGAACGAGGCGCCGGCCGAATGCTCGATGCCCTGGTCGACCGGCAGCACCGAGATGTAGCCGGTGCCGGAGAGCCGGCCGGAGTTGTAGAGCCAGTGGAGGTTGCGCAGCACGAGGGCGCTGCGGTCGGAGTGCACCATGATCCGGTCGATGAAATCCGGACCGGGCAGATGAAGCTGTTCCTTCGGGATGGTCGTGCAGGTGTGGTTCAGCAGTCCGTCGGCGTCGTCTCCGAGCATCTGCTGGATGCGATCGATCATGGCGCGCTCAGTGAAGTCGAAAGTGAAAGATGTCGGGTGCGTTCGGGCGCTAATGTAGAGCAGGCGGGGGCAGACGGCAAAGCGGACGGCGCGTGAACCGGGTAAACGCGAACGCCCCGACCGTTCTGCACAGTCGGGGCGTTTCGGGTTCTCCCGCCGGAGGCGGGATCACTGTCGTTCGTTAGTTCGCGGCCATGCCGACGCGGAACTGCGCGACCGCCTTGGAGGCTGCGATGCGCTGGGCGCTCGTCAGGATCGAGTTGACCTGCGACTCCTGACGCGCGGCGGCGGTTGCGAGCTGGTTGTTGATCGCGACGATGCGAAGCATGCGCGGGGCGGCCTCATCGGCGGCCATCTCATCCGAGAAGTCCGGACGGGCGATCAGCGCGTTGTATTCGGCCCACAGGCGGGCGCGCTCCGACTGCAGCGACGAAGCCTCGGTGGCGATCGCCGTGAGCTGCGTGCGCTGGTCCGCGGTCAGGTTCAGACCGGGGGCATTGAGCGCAACCGCGCTCGTCGCAACCGGCTGAAGATGCTCGGCACCGACGGCGACGCGACGGGTCGTGGCAGTGACCGACTGAGCATAGGTAGCCATCGAACCGGCGATCAGAAGGCCGGCGATCAACAGGGCGCGGGTTGCGAAATTCTTGGTCATGTTTGCGTCTGCTCGGTTAAGAGTGGATGAGATCATTCTATCGCTGGCGTCAGCGAGAGACCCCCGCCAGCCGTGCTGAAGTGATTTTCTGTTGCTCTGTGACAGGGGCTCCCGGTGCCGGTTTAAATGCCCTTCGAAAGATTTTTCGCCGGTCCCCTCCGCATTCCCCACGCCCCTGTACCTTTGCCACGGATCAACAGACACACACCCTTGCCAACGGATTAATGGGCATCAAGACCTACGGGGCCAAACGGAACTTCCTGGCCATCGACGAGAAGCATTCATCGCTCGAATCGGCCGGAATCGCCATTCTGCCGGCTCCCTACGAGCACACCGTCAGCTACGGCGGCGGCACCCGCCGCGGCCCCCGCGGCATCCTCGACGCCTCGGCCTACGTCGAGTTCTACGACGACGAGTTCGACCGCGAGCTGTGCTTCGACGTCGGCATCGCGACCGTCCGGTCGCTCGAGCTCGACGGCATCGTCGACGGCGCGGCCCTGGCCGCGATCCAGCGGGCGGTCGCGCAGCTCATCGGTGCCGGCAAGTTCGTCGTCACCCTCGGCGGCGAGCACACGATCTCGGCCGCCCCGATCCTCGCGCACCTCGAGGCCTATCCCGCGATGAGCCTGCTGCACTTCGATGCCCACTCCGACCTGCGCGACAGCTACGAAGGCTCCAAGTACTCCCATGCCAGCTTCGCCGCCCGCGTCGCCGAGGCGCTGCCGCCGGAGCGCATCACCCAGGTCGGAATCCGCGCGCAGTGCGTCGAGGAGGCGAGGTTCATCAGGGAAAAGGGGGTGAAGACGTTCTACGCGAGCGCGATCCGCCGGGGCGTGCACGGCGAGGACTGGCAGCGCGCCGTCGTCGACTCGCTGGGCGAGCAGGTCTACATCACGTTCGACGTCGACTACTTCGATCCGGCGATCATGCCGTCGACCGGAACGCCCGAGCCCGACGGCTTTTACTACGCCGAGACGCTCGACCTGCTCCGGTACATCCGGCTCAGCGGACGGACGATCATTGGATTCGACGTGGTGGAGCTCGCGCCCGTCAAGGGGGTGACCCATCCGGACATCCTCACGGCGCGGCTCATCTACAAGATGCTCAACATCGCGAAGGCCGAGACGATGCCCGCCTATCCGCGACTGGAGCGCTGGCTGGCCGGCTGACCCGAACCGGCGTCACACGAGAGCTCACGAACGGCCGCCCGTTCGCGCGGCCCCGACTGGCGCGTGCGATCGCTAACGGCGCCGCCGTCCGCGCGGACGCTCGCCGTGGCGGTCGATGGTCTCCTGCAGCACGCGCAGCGTCGTCTCTGCCGTGTCGTCCCACGACAGCGAGCGTGCGAACTCGAGAGCGCCCTGCTCGAGCCGACCGCGCAGAACCGGATCGCGCAGCACCAGCAACAGCTCGTCGGCGAGCCCGTCGATGTCGGCGTAGCGATAGAGCAGGCCGTTGAGTCCGTGACGGACGGAGTCGCGCAGTCCGGGGGAATCAGCGGCGATCGCCGGCGTCCCGCACGCGTTGGCCTCGACGTTGACGATCCCCCAGCCCTCCTTCATCGAAGGGTTGACGACGACCCAGAGCTCCTGCAGCAGCCGGAGCTTCTCCTCCTCGGAGACGAATCCCGCGAAGCGCGTCGAGTCCGCGACGCCGAGCTCGCCGGCGAGCTGCTCGAGCTCGGGCTGGAAATCCCCACGACCGATGAAGACGAGCTCGGCCTCGGGCAGCTCGCGCCGCACCCGGGCGAACGCGCGGACGAGGTGGTCGGGACTCTTGTATTTCTTGAGCCGCCCGAAGTACCCGACGGTCGGATGCGCGCTCTTCGGCACGCCGGTCGGGTGCAACCGCTCGTGGTCGAGGCCGTTGAGCGCGAGCGTGAAGTTCTCGCGCGGAAAGCCGCGGCGCACGAACTCGTCGAGCGTCGACTCGGAGACGACGAGGAAGCGCTCGTTGCGGTAGATCCGGTCGACGAGCTTCTCGGCCGCGTAGACATAGGAGCCGAGCACGCGTCCGGCTTCGAGGAAGATCGAGCTGCCGAAGAAGTGATGGCTGATGACGACCAGCGGATGGCGGACGAACAGTGGCGTGTAAAAGGGGATCTTGTTGACGTCGTCGACGACGACGTCGTAGTGCTCGCTCCTGGTGAGCTCGCGGTAGGCTCGGGGCACGTGGAAGTTGAACGTGTTGCGCCCGCCCTTGCGCACGATCCGGATGCCGTCGATCGTCTCCTCGGACGCCGCGCCGGGGTAGCTCGAGCAGAAGAGCGTGACGTCGTGACCCTTCGCGGCGATTCGCCGGAAAGTCTCGCGCAGGTGCGCCTCGGCGCCGCCGGCGAGCGGGTTCGTCCAGTCCTGCCAGTTGATGACCAGAATTCTCATAGCGCGAGCGAGGCGGCCGTGACCAGGGTACTCATCGTCGATGATAATGCGTCGATCGTCAAGGTGACACGGATCGTCCTCGAGCGCAGCGGCTACGTCGTCGAGTCCGCCGACGACGAGCGACTCTTCGCGCTGGTCGAGACCTGGGAGCCCGCGATCGTCCTGATGGATGCCCGGCTTCCGCTCATCGACGGCGTCGACGCATGCCGCCGGCTCAAGACCAATCCGATGACCGCGGGACTGCCCGTCGTGCTCATGACCGGCGACCACGGCGCGCACGAGCTCGCCGCGAGCGCCGGAGCCGACGGCGTGCTGATGAAGCCGTTCAGCCGGACCGATCTCATCGGGACCATCGAGCGACTCGTCGCCATCGGCGGACAGGAATGATCACGCGGGCGAACGGCCCGCCGCGACAATCACCGACAATCGGTTTACGAAGGGAGCATCATCATGGGCTGGATCTCATCGCTCGTCGTCGGCGCCATCATCGGATGGCTGGCCAGCATCATCATGCGCACCAACGACCAGATGGGGTGTCTCTGGAACATCGCCATCGGCATCGCCGGCGCGGCGCTTGGACGCTGGCTCGCCGGAGCCGCGCTCGGCATGCGCTTCGAGGACGGGTTCAGCCTCGCCGGCTTCCTCGCCGGAATCGTCGGCGCAGTGGTGCTCATCCTGATCCTGCGCGCGATCGGCGTGCTCAAGCGCGATCGATAATCTCTGCGCTCACAGGCGCAGGCGCGGCTTGTCGATGCCGAGGCTCTTCATCTGCTTCGAGAGCGTCGAGCGATCGATGTCGAGCTCGGTCGCGGCCTTGGTGATGTTCCACCCGTGGCGGTCGAGCACGCGGATCAGCTCCTCCTTCTTCGTCTGCCGCGCGAGCGCCTGCACGTCGTTGTAATCGCGCACGACGGTGACGTCGGCCTGCTGGTCTCCGGCGGCGCGGTCGAGCACACGCGCGACGTCGGTGTGCTCGACGGTCGCCTCCGGCGTCATCACCGCGACGGCCTCCATCGCCCGGCGCAGCTCGCGGATGTTGCCCGGCCAGCGCTGGCGCTCGAGCAGCGCGATCGCCGACTCCGACAGCCGCTTCACCGGCATGGAGTTCTTCTCGATGAACGTCTGCAGGAAGTGCGCGGCCAGCGGCGCGATGTCCTCGCGGCGCTCGCGCAGCGGCGGCACGTGCAGCTCGATGCCGCGCAGGCGGTAGAACAGATCCTCGCGGAACGTCCGCTCGCGCGCCATCTCGAGCAGGTTGCGGTTGGTCGCCGAGATCACGCGCACGTCGACCTCCTCCGACGCCACCGAGCCGAGCCGGCGCACCGACTGCGAATCGAGGACGTGCAGGAACTTCGACTGAAGCTCGATCGGGAACTCGCCGATCTCGTCGAGGAACACCGTGCCGCCGTTGGCCGACTGCACCAGGCCCTGCTTCGGATCGGTCGCGCCGGTGAATGCGCCGCGGGTGTGGCCGAAGAGCTCGCTCTCGAACATGGTCGAGGGGATGTTCGGCACGTCGATCGCGACGAACGGTTTCGCCGCGCGCTGGCTCATCGTGTGGATCGCGCGCGCGAGCAGGTCCTTGCCGACGCCGGTCTCGCCGGTGATCAGCACGGAGATCATCGTCGCGGCGCACATCTCGGCGTCGGCCAGAAGCTGACGCACCGCGGCGCTGCGGCCGATGACCCCGAGGTCGCCGTGACGCTCCTGGCCCATCGGCGCGGGCACGCTGCGCGCTTTCTGCGCGATCGCGGAGATCGCCGCCAGCAGCTCGCCGCTCGGCGCTCCCTTGTAGATGTAGTTGGCCGCACCGGTCTTTACCGCGCGCACGACCAGGTCGATGGCGTTCTCGCCGGTGAGCATGATCACCGGGAGTGTCGGATGGAAGCGCACGATCTGCTCGAGGGTCTCGATGCCATCCATCACCGGCATCCGCACGTCGAGCAGCACCATGTCGATGGTGGACGCCTCGCGGCGCAGCACGTCGAGCCCCTCGGCTCCGCTGCCGGCGGTCATCGTCCGGTAGCCGGCGCGGCGGAGGAGCTCTGCAATGGCCTCGAGAAAGGGGCGGTCGTCGTCGATCAGGAGAATGCCGACGGGCTCGGAAGCGATACTAGACATACAACGATCGGGGTGTCGTTCGGCGTGCGCGAAGAAGTCTCGCAAAGTACGAAGTTTGCCCGCGTTTCGCGCGTTCCCGGGCGACCGCCGGGGCCCCGGCCGGACTTTTCGGAGGGCCCTTCGCTGGACAGAAAAAGCTTGTTTCAGAATGGGTTCTCGGCGTATTATTGCGGCGTGACTGTGCTGCGCTTATCGCTGGACCTGCGATCTGCAGCAACGTCTGCCGGGTCTCCGCGACGCTTTTATGCTCTGGACCTCCCATAAACGTGAAACTCGCGGAATTTTGACCTCAAACTAATGGGTCTGGACCTCCCTATTAGTGAGGCTTGACGGGCACAGTTCAATCATGAGCGGCGGGGCACCACACCCACCGCTCATGATTTTTTTTGTCCCTGCCCGTCCTTCGGGCCCCGCCGATGTCCTCGCCGCCACCGCCGCCGCCCCGCAGTCCAGACTACGGCCCGCGTTCTTCATCGGCACCGTTCGCCCGGCACGAATCGCCCGACGACGCGTCTCCTGTGTAATAAGCTGTGCCCGCTCCGGACGGGTGAACGTCACTGTGGTAATTTCTCGGCCCTGTATGAGACTCCTTGCCATCGTCCGCGCCATCGCCGTTGTGGCCCTGCTCGCCTGCACCGCGCAGGCGCAGGAGCCGTTCAAGGGAGAGCAGCGGGAGAACCTCGGGCCGGCGATCAACTCGCCGAGCGTCGAGATCCTTCCGATCGTCAGTCCCGACGGATCGACCCTCTACTTCGACCGCAAGCACGACGCCGCGAACGTCGGCGGCGC
>DATLHO010000140.1:0-3757 GCA_035539855.1 Kapaibacterium sp. (SeqCode)
GCGCGCGCTGAAGCGAGCTCGGCTCGCGGGCACGATCGTCGAAGCGCCACGCCTCGAGATCGCCGCCCTCGAGGCTCCCGATGATGAAATGTGTTGCCACCGATCCCGCGCGAACCCGGCCGATGCGGAAGCCTGCGAACGCCGTCGATTCCTCGAGCGCGAGTCTCAGCCGCAGGTATTCTTCCGGCGTCCTCTCGGGCGTCGTGACGTCGCCGAAGCGCATGACGCGCTGTTCGCCGACGAGCACGCCTCCACGCCGTTCGATCCGCGTCAGTGCATCTCCGAGCTCCGGCGACGCGTGCACGACCCGCACGACGCCCGGCGCATCCGACGAGTCGACGCCCGCGCGATCGACGATCATGATGCGCGGCGCGCCGGAGGCGTCGGTGATGGCCACGAAGAGAAGCGAGCGATTGCCCTCGGACAGCGTCGTGTCGAAGAAACGCTTCGCGTATCCCGAGTCCGTAAATGCGATGGCGAACCGCCGTGTCGAGCGTTCCAGGAAGTGCGAGCGCGACGACCGCGCGAACGTATCCGACTGCTCGAGCGAGTACGCCGCGTCTCCGGCGAAGAGCTCGAGCCGCCGCGATCCTCGGATCAGGTTGACGAGCGCGACCCGGTAGCCGTAGACGGTCGGCCGACGGATGCCGTAGTGCAGGATGATCGAGCTGTCCGCGCTCCACAGGCGCATGCGATCGCTCTCCACGGCGAAGAAGCGCATCTGGGTTGCGCGGTAGTGATAGACCGACTCGAAGACCATCGCGTCGCGGCAGCCGAGCAGGGTCGTTGGACCGGGGTAGATCGACAGCGTGCTGTCCGAGTGCAGTCGGTAGGCGCCGTACATCGAGTTGCATCCGCCGTAGATCCCGACGGAGAACAGCGTCGAGTCGCCATCGATCGGGTCACTGCTGAAATAGATGCCCGGGGGATACGACGGCCACGGCATGTCGCGAACGCCGCCGGGGTACTCGATCGACTGCAGCTCCCAGTAACGCGAGCGCAATGCGGCGCCGGGCTGGGCGACGGATGGAAGGGCGGCGAGCAGTGTGGCGATCGCGGCGAGAAGGGGGATGAGAACACGCATCGTGGAAACTCCGGGGATGAGTTCTGGCAAGGTAGCACGGGTGCGCGGAGCCGAGCAATGCGTGTGTGTCAGCGGCGACACCGGCCGCGACGAGCGGTCGGAAGTGCGCCTATCTCGACATGCGGCGGTCCCATCTAAGGAAAGATCCCCAGGGGGATGACAGGGGCGCGTCGTCGTGGTGCGAGAAACCGAAGCGCGCGTCGCGCGCTTCGGTTTCTCGACTCTCTAAGGGCCCCACCCCTGTCTTTCCCGAAGGGAATCCTTCTTTGGTGTCGGGTCACCGCATGTCGCGATGGGGGCGATGCGTGTTCTTCTTCGCGGCGGTCGCACCGGCGGAGAGCGTAGTGCGCCGATGGTTAGCCGGCGCTCAGGCGCCCAGCCCGATCATCGCCGCTCGCGCCGCCCGATAGGTGCCGACGTGACCACGCACGGTCTCCTCGATC
Source organism: Kapaibacterium sp. (SeqCode) (assembly GCA_035539855.1). GTDB lineage: Bacteria > Bacteroidota > Ignavibacteria > OLB7 > OLB7 > DATLHO01. The sequence goes on from DATLHO010000140.1 coordinate 1,528, forward strand.
GGCTTCGAATACCCGCCGCCGAGCGTCAGGACGATGGGGATCTCGAGCGACAGCGCAGCGTCGATCACCATCCGATCGCGCGCCATGACCCCATCGTGCGTCATGCGAAGCCGACCGAGCGCGTCGGTGTGGAGCACGTCGACGCCGGCCTGATAGAAGATGATGTCGGGCCCGAACGCGAGCACGCGCGTGAGCGCGTGCTCGACGAGCGGCAGATACTCGGCATCGCCGATGCCGTCTTCGACGGGCACATCGAGGGTCGAGTCGACCTTCGTGAACGGGAAGTTGTTTCGACCGTGGATCGACAGCGTGAACACGCGCTCGTCGCTACCGAGAATCGCCGCGGTGCCGTTGCCCTGGTGCACATCGAGATCGACGACGCCGACGCGCCGCACCAGACCCTCGCGCAACAACGCCAGCGACGCCACCGCGATGTCGTTGAAGACGCAGTATCCCTCCCCGCGATCAGCGAACGCATGATGCGTGCCACCGGCGAGATTTCCCGCGATGCCTTCGCGCAGCGCCGCGCGCGCTGCGGCGAGCGTGCCGCCGGTCGACGCCAGCGAGCGCCGCACGAACGCCTCGCTCCAGGGAATCCCGATGCGCCGCACGATCGCCGGGTCGACGGTGCCGTCGATGAACGCGTCGACGTACGCCGCGTCATGCGCCAGCAGCAGCGTGTCGCGATCGACTGGCACGGCCTCGTGCAGATCGGCCTCGTCGAGCACGCCCTCCGCGAGCAAGGCATCGCGCAGCATCCGGTACTTCGCCATCGGGAATCGATGGTCGGGCGGGAGCGGGACGGTGTAGGAGTCGGAGTAGTAGACGGTCATGGGGTGGGCGCTTTCAGGCTCCGGAATCAATAGCTATCCAACCCTTCGCACGGCTCAGCGGGGCGCGGGCGTGTGCGGGCGGAATCGCACCGGAACGCTCGCGGAGATCTGCGACGGCTCGTGATGCCGGACGCCGGGCCGCCATCTCGTGCGCCTGACGACATCGAGCGCCGCGGCATCGAGCGCGGGATCGGTCGACTCGTGGACGATCGCCTGAGCCAGCGTGCCGTCGGGCTCGACGACGACCCAGACGCCGACGGTCGCCGAGCGGGTGTCGTCGACGATCGGATGGAGCGAGTCGGCCTTCGCCTGGAAGTACGCGAGGAGCTCGTTGGGATGCGCGACGCCGACGGGCAACGGGGGCCCGTAGGCGGTGCTGTCGAAGCAGCGATCGATGCCGCTATCGAGGAAGTACTCGGCGTCGACGATGCGTCCGCGGACGAGACGCTCGCGACCCGAGACCCTCCCAGAGCGGTCTAGCCAGATGCGCGTCGCGTCGCCGGTCGCCGAGTCGTGATCGCTGTAGCCCTCGAGCGCTCTGTCCTCGTAGAACCAGAGCCACCGTCCCCACTCCCGATCGTCGCGATAGACGCCGCGCGACTTGACGGCGCCGCCGGGATGCCACGTAGTTGCGGCACCGTGACGGCGGCCGGCGCGAAGCGTCGTCTCGTCCTTGAGATTCCCGTCGGGATACCAGTTCGAGAACAGCCCGACCGCCGTGTCGGCCTGGTACTGTCCGCGTCCGCGCAGCCGGCCCGTCGGGTACCACCACGCGATGTCTCCCTGGAGCTTCCCGTCAACGTAGAAGGCCTCGCACTCGAGTCCGCCAGTCGCATGGTAGAACCGGAACGCGCCGACGCGACGGCCGCCGGTCGGATCGGTCATCGAGCCGGTCGACCGCAGCCGGCCCGAGCGCGAGAAATCCTCGATGTGCACGAGCGAGTCATCAAGTCGCCTGTAGTGACGCACGTATGTCGCCGTATCGGCAGCGCATAGCGACCCGGCTGCGTCGACGTATACGACGTCGCCTCCCTGGGCAGCGAGCGACTGTAGCGCGATGACGAAGGCAATAGCTGCGGATACAAAGCGTGGGCTCATGGCGCCACGCGCATGATCGCGTCGTCGCAACGTGAGTCTGATCATGGCCAGGTAAGAATTGTCCCGTATTGCGAGCACGACGTGACACGGCATATGTGGACGACGCGCATGGGAAATAGAACGGGTTGGCCTAGGCGACCATGATCACCACGTCGACAATCACCATCCCAATGAGAATCCAACCAACTGCCTTCTGCCACGACCGCCCGTGGGTCTGCGGCCGCAGGGCCATCTCGATCCCGAGACCGAGCATGACGACGTTTCGGACGATGTCGAACCAGTGAATCTCGTGCGTGATC
>DATLHO010000141.1:0-5500 GCA_035539855.1 Kapaibacterium sp. (SeqCode)
CGCTCGGGCGCAGCCGGCATCCGGGCCGACGGCTTCTTCTGCATCAGGTCAAGAACGGTCGAGGCGAGGGTGGCGGGCGCGTACGCGAGCGCTGCAGGCCGATGAGCGACCAGCAGGGCGAGCACGAACGAAGCGCCGACAAGGAGGAAGCGTGCCATGACGAGCCCGGCAGATAGGGCGGGAGGAGGACCTGCGAGAAGATACGGGGGAATGCGGGAAATGCACTCGCGGTCGCAGTGCGGGGAGGTTATTTGTTATTGGTTATTGGGTACTGGTGAGTCGACGGCATCCCAAAAACCAATAACAAAAAACCAATAACCAATCCCCCCTCACCCCGCTGCGCCCCCCCTACATCTCCTCCGTCTTCTCTCGCCTGATATCCGCTCCAAGCTTCGAAAGCTTCTTTTCGAGCGACTCGTAGCCGCGGTCGAGGTGGTAGATGCGGAGCACCTGGGTCTCACCTTCGGCCACCAGGCCGGCGAGGACCATTGCGACCGAGGCGCGCAGGTCCGTGCTCTGGACGGTCGCGCCCATCAGGGGGCGCCCGCCGCGGACCGTGACCATGTTGTCGTGCTGTTCGAGGTCGCAGCCGAGGCGCGCGAGCTCCGGCACGTGCATGAATCGGTCCTTGTAGATGTTGTCGGTCACGTGGCTGACGCCCTTGGCCGTGGTCATCAACGCGGTCCACTGCGCCTGCATGTCGGTCGGGAATCCGGGATAGACGGCGGTCGTCACGTCGACGGGGGCGAGGTCGCCGTCGGACTTGATGTGGATCTCGTCGGCGCGGATGTCGATCGCGCAGCCGACCTCCTCGAGCTTCTCGACGACGAGGGCGAGATGGTAGGGGTTGACGCCGCGGACCGTGACGTCGCCGCCGGCCATCGCCGCGGCGATCAGCAGCGTACCGGCCTCGATGCGATCGGGGATGGTCTCCTCGTCGCACGGCTTGAGCTCGTCGACGCCGTCGATCGTCAGCGTGGCGGTGCCCAGCCCGTCGATCTGCGCGCCGAGCTTCTGAAGGAACCGTCCGGCGGCCGTGACCTCGGGCTCCATCGCCGCGTTGGTGATCACGGTGCGGCCCTGCGCGAGGGTCGCGGCGGCCATGATGTTGAACGTCGCGCCCACCGACGCGATGTCGAAGTGCACGCGGGCGCCGCGCAGACGATCGGCCTTCGCGACGATGTAGCCTCCCTCGATCGAGATCTCGGCGCCGAGACGCTCGAGTCCCTTGAGGTGAAAGTCGACCGGTCGCGGACCCCAGGCGCAGCCGCCCGGCAGCGAGACGCGAGCATGACCGTAACGCGCCAGCAGCGGACCGAGCACGTGGATCGACGCGCGCATCCGCTTGACGTGATCGTACGGGGCCTCCTGCGACGTGATGTTCGAGGTATCGAGGAACAGCTCGCCGTCGTTGAGCTCGGCGAACGCTCCCATCGAGCACAGCAGTCGCGACATCGTCCAGACATCGCGGATGTTCGGCGTGTTGCGCAGGCGGTAGACCCCGGGCGCCAGCAGCGCGGCGGGCATGAGCTCGAGCGTGGCGTTCTTGGCACCGGAGACGGAGACCGAACCGTTGAGACGGTTGCCTCCTCGGATGAGGAATTTGTCCATAGACTCACAAGGTACGGATTCGACGATGATGCTGGCGAGCCCCGAACTCCCGTCCATTTTTCCCCTCCCTGTGACATGCGCGGCGCCCGCCGAGTCATCATGGCAACCGCACGGTGCGCCGGTTCGAGTTGGCGGACGACACCCCTGTCCGCCAGTCCGCGCCGGACTGAACGTGCCGTGCGGCCCTCGATCAAGGCTAGCCCGAGCGGCGGCAGAGAGGCGCTGTTGATACTGCCAGGAACCGTCTCTCCGCCCCGTTCGGGATAGCAACCGCCACCCTTTCCCCGCATCCGACCGACGACCGATCCCCGATGGGGCAGTCATTTCTTCCCGATGGAAGCGATTCGTTCCGATGTATCTTGGACGCGACCTGGAAGAGGCCCCGGCGGACGCCTGAACGCGCCGCCACGACACGCGATGCACGGTCATGCATCGCGCGACGATCGGCCTCGACGAACCGCTCGCCGATGGGCTCCGAGCGGCTCGCAGTGATTCCAGGGGAGGTTCACCGTCCGATCAGTCACGCCGCCGCTCCGCTTCGCGGCACCGGGTCGCAATCGATCCTGATGCTCCTTTCCTAACGTGAATCCACTCGCCATCTCCCCCGTGGTCGCGACCGCCGCGACCCGGCGCCATCGATCGTTCCGCGCCATCGGCGCCGGAGCAGCGGTCGTGCGCCGGCTCGGCGCGCTCATCGCCCTCATGGCGTTCGGCGCCGCGGGCCCGGTTCACGCACAGATCGATTACCCCGACTTCCGCTCGATCGATGGCCTGCGCCTGGTCGGCACCTCGAAGCAGACCGACAGCCTTCTCGATCTCAACGGTCTGGCGCCGAAGGTCTCCGGCGCGGTCTGGCACTACCAGAAGCAGCCGGTCGCCAACGGCTTCTCGACGAGCTTCGTCTTTCAGATCTCCGACACCAGCGGCCAGCTCGACGCCGGCGGATCGGTCGGCGGTGACGGCTTCGCGTTCCTCATCCAGAACGGCGAGCCCACGCCGCTCGGCGGCGCCGGAGGACTGCTCGGCTACGACGGCACCCGCAACTCGGTCGCGATCGAGTTCGACACCTACGCCAACGACGAGCCGGGCTTCATGGATCCGAACGGCAACCACGTCTCGATCCAGACGACCGGCACGGGGCTGAACTCCTCGAGCCACAGCTACTCGATCGCCGCGAACACGAGCATGCCGAACCTCTCCGACGGCCGGCCCCACCGCGTGACCATCGAGTACATCAACGGCGCCCTCAGGATCTACCTCGACGGATGCCCCGGGCTGCTGCTGGCGCTGCCGTTCGATTTCGCCCGACGCATCGCGCTGGACAACGGTCGCGCGTGGGTCGGATTCACGGCCGCGACGGGCTCGGCCTGGGAGCGACACGTGCTGCGCTCCTGGCAGTTCAACGGCCATCCGCTCATCACCCCGATCCGCGTCAGCATGTGCGAGGGCACCGGCGCGCGCCTGGTGCCGCCGGGACGCTTCGACAGCTATCTCTGGTCGACCGGAGCCCGCACGTCGTCGATCGACGTGACGACCCCGGGACGCTACACCGTCGACGTGACCGACTCGCTCGGCTGCGTGCCGACCGAGCACACGTTCGTCTACGACGTCATCGAGAGCCAGCGGCCGCGGCCGAGCATCGCGACCACCGATTCGGTCCGCCTGTGCACCGGCTCGCGCATGACCCTCGATGCCGGAGCCTATGCGACCTACCTGTGGTCGACCGGCGCGGCGACGCGGCAGATCGTCGTGACGACTCCCGGCGAATACTGGGTGCTCGTCAACGATTCGCTCGGATGCACCGGCCGGGATACCGTCCGCATCGTCATGGCGCCGAAGCCGTCGCCGCTGGTGCGGATCGAGGGACCGACGACCTTCTGCAGCGGCGACAGCGTCGTGCTCGACGCCGGCGCGGGCTTCGCCAGCTACCGCTGGAGCAACGGAGCGACGACGCGACGGCTCGTCGTGCGTGATGGCGGCAGCTACACCGTCACGGTGACCAACGCCGAGGGATGTCCGGCCACCTCGCTGCCCGTCGTCGTCGGCGTGCGCCCGCGGCCCTATCCGCTGATCAACGCGCTCGGACCGACCACGCTCTGTCGCGGCGCGAGCGTCACGCTCGATGCCGGCGCGGGCTTCGCGAGCTATCGCTGGAGCACGGGCGAGACCGCAAGGACCATCACCGTCGATTCCGCCGGCAGCTACAGCGTGTCGGTCACGTCCGACAACGGCTGCACCGGAGCCTCGACGCCGGTGACGGTGACGGTCGTCGATCCTCCCACGCCGACGGTCACCGCTTCGCCGTCGACGCGTCTCTGCACGGGCGACACCGTCACGCTGCGCACGACGCAGAGCTACGCGAGCTATCGATGGAGCACCGGCGAGACGACACCGACGATCGTCGCGACGCGCAGCGATCTGTTCTGGGTCGAGGTCGTCGACGCCAACGGCTGCACCGGTCGGTCGGAGGCATTGCTCGTGCGGATCGACTCGATCGGCGTGCTGCGCGTCGTGGCCACGGGCCCGACCTCGTTCTGCGAGGGCGACAGCGTCACGCTTCGCGCGCCGGCGGGACTCGCGTCGTATCGCTGGTCCAACGGCGCGATGACTGAAGCGATCGTCGTTCGCACGTCGGGCGCCTACATCGTCGAGGCGAAGGATTCGATCGGATGCTCGGGCGCCGACACGGTGGTGGTGCGCGTCGACGCGCGTCCGGTCGCGACGGTTTCGGCCGACACGACGATCTGCGCGGGCACGAGCGTCGCGCTCTCGGGCTCGGGCGCCGAGCGCATCGAGTGGGCTCCGGCCGACGGTCTGAGCTGCGTCGACTGCGCGACGTCCGTCGCCTCGCCGAGCGCGACGACGCGGTATCGGATGATCGCCACGAGCGCGGCCGGGTGCGCCGATACGGCCTACACGACCGTCACGGTTCTGCCGGCGCCGCACGCGTTGGTGCGCGCCGGCGGCGAGCACCGGGTCTACCCCGGCAACACGATCGACGTGCCGGTGAGCGTCGAGGGCGCGATCGACGACGCGTCGGTCGCGGCATTCACGCTCGACATCGACTACGACACGTCGGTCATGCTCCTGCGAGGGATAACGCTCGAGGGCGAGATGCTCACCGACTGGCAGATGACGCCGCTGGTGGAGTCCGACGGACGCTTCACCGCGCGCTTCACCGCGCGCAACGGTCGCGTGCTGCGAGGCGGCACGACCGTCCTGACGATGCGGATGCAGTCGTTCATCGGCACGCCGATGCGCGCCGAGATCCGTCCGCGGCTTTCGTTCGATGACGCGCCGTGCGCGACGGTCGCCGGCGCGCCTGCCGGCGTGACGATCGACTCGATGTGCGGCATCGGCCAGCGCCTGATCGAGTCGATCGACGGTGCGTACGCGCTGCGACCGGCCGCACCGAATCCATTCAACCCCTCGACGTCGCTCGTCATCGACGTCGCCAGCGAGGCACCGGCGCGGCTCGAGATCCTCTCGCTCGCCGGCGAGCTCATCACGGTGCTCCACGACGGCGTCCTCGGCGCCGGCGCGCATCGATTCGACTGGGATGCGTCGGCGATACCCTCCGGTCTCTATCTGGCGCGCGCGAGCGCGGGATCGTGGAGCGCGACGCGGGTGCTGACGTTCATTCGATGAGCGGTCGGCTGCAACTCGCCGGGAACAAGCGCGATGCGGCGGCGTCGAAACCGTTGTCTTGAAGGGGAGCAGTCCTGAGAGGGATCGCCCCCGAATTCGAACCAACGGCAACCTTCCGCTGCGATCGCAGCCCGATTTCATGATGAAGCATCTGAGTCTCCTCCTGGCCGGCGGCCTCGTACTCGCCTCGTCGGCCGCAGTCGCGCAGGATCAGCCTCCCACCCCACCGACGCCCCCGACC
>DATLHO010000142.1:0-7741 GCA_035539855.1 Kapaibacterium sp. (SeqCode)
GCCGACTCCTCGCTCGGCGTCCTCTACGTCACCGGCTGGGATGTGCGGATGACGTCGATCGCCCGTGACCTGTCGGTGCGCGCGCGCGACTACCTCGTCTACGCCGGCCTCGACTCCGTTCGTCACCCGGCGGGCGCGATCGTCGACGGGTCGCTGCACGCCGCGTGGCAGGACTTCCGCAACAGGGACGCGGACATTTATGGCATCGAGGTCGACGGGCCGTTCAGCGGCGTCGACGCGATGCGGAGTGCGGAAACCTCTGCGCGTGTGCTGACGGTTATCGCGGCGCCAGTGCCCGCGTCCGACGCCATTGCGATCACGATCACCGGGGCGACGAGCGATGCACTGCTGAGCCTCGTCGACGTACGCGGTCGCGAGGTAATGTCGCGTCGCCTGTCCGGGTCGTCGCGAGTGACACTCGACATCTCGAAGCTCGCGCCGGGGTTCTACGTCGCGCGCGTTGTTGATCGATCGGAGGTTGCCTCCTACAGGGTGATGGTCGCGAGGCCGGCGCGATGAGAGAACCGACATCCGGAACCCGATGAATCCACTCCTTCCGCCGGCGCTCACCTGGTCCGAGTACGAGACCCTGTTCAAGGACTCGTCCTTCGGGCTCGAGGCCGCGCGTGCGGTGCTCGCGCGCGAGGGCCTGCCGGCCGCGCCCGAGCGCGTCGTCGCGGGAACGAATCTGGTCTTTCGCGCGGGTGATGATCGCTGGCTGAAGATCTACGCGCCGCTCGAGGCGGGTGCGCGCGCGACCGAATCCGCAATGCTCGACGCCGCCGCCGGACGTCTCGGCATTGCGACGCCCGAGATCGTGTCGCGCGGAGAGATCGACGGTTGGGACTACCTGCTGCTGACGCACATCGACGGCGTGCCGTTCGACAAGGCGCGCGCATCGATGAGCGACCGCGACCGCGTGGCGATCGCCGAAGAGCTGGGCGCGGCCCTCCGAAACCTGCACGGCATCGACGTCGCCGGCATTGCCCCGGCCAGCGACTGGGCGTCGTTCCTCGAGGAGAGAATCACCGGTGCTCCCACCCGAGCGCGCGCGCACGGCGCCGATGAGCGGTGGGAGGGACTCGTCGCCGAGTGGATCGACCGGCACGCGCCGGAGCTGCGTTCGATGAACACGCTCGTGCCGCTGCACGCCGATCTCCATTTCGACCATCTGCTCGTCGTCGAGCGCGCCGGGAGCTGGCGCGTCGCGGGCGTCATCGACTTCGCCGACGCCCGATACGGCGCCGCGGAGTACGAGCTCGTCAACCCGATCCTGTGGCTCTTCCGCGGCGAGCGCGACGCGATCGCCGCGATGCTGTCAGCCTACGGCGATCCGCCGCTCGATCGCGAACGCGCCGGGCGTCTTATCGCCTGGACGCTCGTGCACGAGTTCTTCCGATTTGGCTACTGGTTCCGCGACGAGCTCGCCGATGCGTCGGTTCGATCGATCGACGACGTCGTCGCGCGGGTGCTGCCGGTCATGGCACAATCGTGACGATCTGTCCGAGCGGTGACGTCCGGTGCCCGTCGCGGGTCTCACCACTGGCGGCCGTCTCAACGACAGCCGTTCGCCCCAATCCTTCAATCCCGCGGATCTCCGCGCACCTGTCGCTCCGCACGGAGCGGATACCCCCAACCCCATGACGCGATTCCTTCCCCTCCTCGGCGCCCTGGCGCTCACCCTCGTTGTGCTGGTCGGCTGCAGCGAGACGACGACCGGCAACGATCCGGGCGGCGAGCAGCCGGCCTCGAGGCGCTCGATGCTCGTCGGCAAGACCTGGCAGACCTACATCTACCTCGAGAACGGCAACAACATGCACCCCGGCGCGAGCGTGCCGGAGTGGATCGTCTTCGACAACGCCGGCACGTACCGCCGATACAGTGCTCTCTACATGGAGAGCACCGGCAACTGGGAGCTCGTCGAAAGCGACACGAAGCTCGTGCTCGACAAGGGGAGCGGGTTCGAGGCCTCCTGGATCCTCGAGGTCGTCTCGAACAACATCCTTGTGATGAACATCGCCAACCACGACAACGTCGCGCTCACGAACTGGTATCTCGACAGGCCGCTCACGACGCTCGCGGTCGACAAGTCGATGTTTGCCGCGAAGCCGTGGCGGATCGAGCTCGCGATCTTCGACGGCAACGACGTGACGAGCGATGCCGCCGGGACGACGGAGTTCAAGACCGACGGGACCTATGCGACGCTGTTCACCAGCGGCGCCACGAAGAGCGGAAAATGGGAGTTCGGTCCGGCGAACGACGAGGTCACGCTCGACAAGGGGAATTCGATCAAGGAGAAGACGTGGCGGATCATCGAGCTGACGAGCAACCGGCTCGACATGGTCGTCGGTGATGATCGCACGCTGTCGTTCATCACGCCGGTGCAGCGTGTCGGTGGCCGCAACGACCTTCTGACGGCGGCCGGGACGTGGCGCGTCGATTCGGTGAAGATCAACAACGCCGTCACGACGCTGATCACCAGCGCGCCGAGCACGATCAAGTACAACGCCGACGGCAGCTTCGTCGAAGTCCGCCGCAACGGGCTGACCTATCGCAGCATCTGGGAGCTCGCCAACAACGCAACGGCGATCACCGCCGGCCTGCGGCAGTGGGACATCGTCGAGCTGACGTCGAGCACGCTGAGAATGCGCCGCCTCTACCGCGCCGAGCGCTTCGGCGTCCTCGAGGTGATCGCTTCGCGCCAGTAGTGCAAGGATTGTGGCGGTACTATTGAATCGCCGACGGTGGTCGCAGTGGACCGCCGTCGGCGGTTTCGTTGGATCACCGACGGTGGTCGCGTCAAATCGCCGACGGCGGACGCGTCAAATCGCCGACGACGGACGCGGAACATCGTCGTCGACGTCCGCGGCGCGTCGCCGATGGCGGACACCGCGCGCGATGTCGTCGCCGTACCCATGGCGTTGCCATGGGCTGAAGGAGGTAGGCCCTCCGGGCCCACATACATGCATGACGTGCGTGCCGATGCACAACCGCATCTGTGAGCCCGGAGGGCGCACCTTTTCCAGCCCATGGCAACGCCATGGGCTTGGCACCGACGGGCATCGGCGCCGTCGCCGGTCGTCGGCAATGCGGGGCCGACCGGCAATGCGATCCCGACCGGCAATGCGGTCGCGCCGGTAATACGGTCCCGACCGGCAATGCGATCGCGACCGGCAATGCCCTCCCTACGCGTGACGCGATTGCATCCGACGACACGTCCGCGACCGGCCCCTCACGTCGTGGCCCCCTCCGCAACACCCCTGACCTCGAGCTGCTCGATCGGCCAGTGCTGCAGCAGCGCGCCGGCTTCGTAGGTGCTCTGCGCGAACTCCAGGATCATCGCGTCGGGATCGTTTGCCGCGCGCACGTCGTCGTACATGAGCAGGAACAACCCGAGCCCCTCGTGGAATCGCGCGGCATCGGGCCGCACGCGCTCGCTGCGGAATCCGTGCGGCTCGGGGAAAGTGTAGCTGTAGAACGCCGCGCCGTCGACGTCGCCTCCTCCGGGCCAGAAGCCGAGACTGCTGAGCTCGGCGTTGTAGGAATGCCGCGTGATGAAGTCGGCGTCCGGCCGCGGCAGCGCGGGCCGGCCCGAAAATCGCGTCACCGCCAGATCGAAGCTTCCCCAGAAGAAGTGCACGGGACTGCACTTCCCGCCGAAGCGCGAACGGAAGATCGCGAAGACCCGATCGACCTGAACGAGCGCGCGCCAGAAGCGCGTCACCGCGTCGCGGTCGTACTCGGCGTGAACGGCATCCTCCTTGAACGGGATTGGATCGGGCACCTCGACCGGCACCGGCCAGATCTCCACGCGAATGCCGAGTCCCTCGAGCAGCTCGAAGACGAGCCCGTGGAAGCGCGCGACGGTCATCGGCTCGAGCGCCGCGCGCACGATCGCGCCGTCACTGCAGGCGACGACGAGCTGGTGGTCGACGAAGTCGAAGTCGATCGAGAACGTGCGGCGGTCACATGGCATCGCGCCGGTCGTCAGCCCGCGGGCGGTGACGTAGAGCGGGACGTTCCACCAATGGTTGACCATCGGTGTGCGCGCAAGCCGGATCTTGCCGACGATCTGCGTCCACATGTGAAGCGTCGCGCGCGTCGGCTCCCACTCGGCCAGCGGCAGCTCGGGCCAGAGCTCGTTGTTCATCAGGGTGACTCGGTTAGGTGAGCCGGTAACGTAGCGAAGTTCACGACACGATATCCAGTTGCATTCCCTTCATATGCGACGCCAGGCTGTCATCAGAGTCGGGCTCTCGAGGCTGACCATCGCGCCGATCATGAGCGTCCAGCTTGTTCAGGCGGAGGATCGCCGCGCGATGACGGGCGTCTCGCGCTGGGCGTCGGCCTCGACGGTCGGTGGCCTCGTGCGCGAAGCGCTCGCCCGCTCGACGGCGACGCTCTCGCTGCGGAGGCTGCGCCGCGAGAGCGTCGAGACGCTCTTCGTGCCGCCGCAACGGCCCGCGTTGTCCTCGACGACGTCTAGTCCGACCGTCGAGCCGCCTCGCGGGCTGCTGATCTGGGTGACCCTGACCGAAGCCGGCGTGCGATTGCGACCGTTCGCGAGCCTGCCTCGCGGTTATCTTTCGCTCGATGTCCGCACGATCGAGATCGATGTGGGCGCCGATGACGAGGCGCTCGGCCGCGCGGTCCGTCGCGCGATCGGCGCGGCGTTGCGCGCGACGCTCGTGCAGCGCATCGCGCTGGTTCCCCTCGTCGCCGCCGAATGGCTCGCGGCGCGCTTTCGCACACGACCGAAGAAATCCTCCGACGGACTCTGGATTCCGCCGGCGGGGAGGGGTTAGGGATATGTCCACACCTGCGCATCGATTCCTTGCACTCCTCGCCGCGCTTGCGATCGCGAGCTGCACGTCGTCTGACGGCGACCGACCCGACGCGGGCGACACGACCGCAGGCTCGGGCGTCGATACGCCGATCGTGACGCGTGACGACGCACGCACTGCCAACGACAGCGCGGGCGCCGCGCTCGACACAGTCGGTGCCGACGCGCCGATGCGTACCGCATCATCGGTCGCGCTGCGTCTCGACGGCGATCACTACGTCGGGACGATCCCCTATCGCTACACGAACGGCTCGGGCGCGCCGGTGTACATCGTCAACTGCAACGGCGATGTCTCGCCCGGACTGCAGCGGCGTATCGGTGGGCTGTGGAAGGACTGGTGGATACCGGCGACGAACGCGTGCCTGAGTCCGCCCGTGGTCATCGCGCCGGGCGGCTCGCACGCCGACACGCTGAACGTCTGGATCGGTCCGCAGGACGGGCCGTTCCTCGCCGATCTCGTCGCCGCCGGCGACACCGGCGTCTTCCGTCTCGTCTGGCATTCGGCGCTGTCGTCGTTCGACGGCGAGGCGCGTCCGTTCGGCGAGCCCGTGCCGCTGGCGGAGCGCGTTTCGAATCCGTTCGTCCTGCGAACCAGCCGCTGACCCACGCACACCATCATCGACGGAGCGACCGAGGATGATCTCAGACTTCTGCGCTGACGAGCTGATGTGGCGTCCGATCGAGCTGCGCAGCGCCGCCGACGTCGCGGCGCTCGAAGCCCTGCTCGACGACGGCTGGCGAATCGAGCCGATCGGTCTGGAGGGATTGCCCTACCTCGCGTTCTGCGGCCGCGAGGGAGCGACGACGTATCGCAAACGCGTGCCCCGCGCGAAGGGTCGCGCCGGTGCGGAGCGACTGCTTCTCATCCTTCAGCGCGCCGCTCCCGAGGCCCGCACGCAGCGTGCAGTCTTCGTCGAGCGCGGTCTCGGCGGCTACATCGACCTGACCGGTCAGCGACCACTGAGAAGCAGGTCCGGTGTCGCCGTCTTTCCGATCGGCGCCGACGCGACGCTGACGATCTACGAGCTGCGGCCGTCGTCCGATTGATCCGGCGCGGCACGGCGGTGTCCGCACGTCTACATGGTCACAGTCGCACCGCCGCGCTAACAGCCTCGCTCATCGCCGTGTTCGTCCGGTGCGCGATCGTGCCGAACTCGCGACATGCGAGAGCGATCGCCGCATTCCTCCTCGCGGTGATGTCATGTGCTCACTCCGCACCCCGACCATCCTCCTCGGATTCCTCCTCTGCTGCGGTGCGCTTCGCGCGCAATACACGCAGCTCGTTCCCACCAACGGTCCGAACGGCGCGCGCGTCGCTGCGCTGGTCACCGATCTCGAGGGAGCGCTGTATGCCGGCACTTACGAGGGCCTCTATCGCTCGACCGACAACGGCGAGCGATGGACGCGCCTGCGCACCGCCGTCGATCCCGTGAACGTCAACGCCCTCGCCGTCGATTCGACCAACGCGATCATCGCGGCATGTGAGAACTGGGGCGTGCAGATCTCGACCGATCGCGGAACGTCCTGGCGCCGGCTCGGTGACTGGCAGTACGGCGCACGTCGTGTCGCCGTCGACGCCGACAACCGGATCATGCTCGGTGGCTACACCGACCGCGGCGCGATCATGCGGCTCTCGGACGACAGCACCTCCTGGGAGATCGAGCTCGAGCTCTCCGGTGCGCACATCCAGGACCTCAGCTTCGCCCCCGACGGAACGGCGCTCGTGGCATCGTGGCGCGGCTGTGTGTACTCACGGCGTCGCGGAGGCATGTGGACGTATTCGGCGCTCGGCCTCGAGTGTCGCGAAGCCCTCGCGGTGCGAATGCTCCCCGGTGGCGCCGTGCTCTGCGGCACCGAGTGCGGGCTGTTTCGCGCCGACTCGCTGGGCGGTGCGTTTCGCCGCGTCGAGGGCGTGCTCTCCGATCGCATCATCTACTCGATCGACGTCGATCGCGACACCGTGATCGTCGGCACGACCGGCTTCAACCTGTTCCGTTCGACCGACCGCGGCCGGACGTGGCGTGAGCTCTACGAGGGACTCGAGACGCCGACGATCTGGACGCTCATGAAGTCGGGCGGACGAGTCTACTGCGGGACCGAGCAGGGCGTTCACGTCTCGCGCGACAACGGAACGCACTGGCGTGCGATCAACGACGGCCTGGGGATGCTCGACGTTCGCCGGCTCGCCGTCAACAGCCGCGGCCATCTCTTCGCCGCGACACCGAACGGCGTCCATCGCACGACCGATCGCGGGGCCACCTGGCGCCACATCAATTATCGCCTCGACGATCATGCCGTGCAGGAGGTGTTCGTCGATCGGCGCGACCGCGTCTGGGCGGGCACGCGCAACGGCGCGCTGTATCGCTCGGTCGACAACGGCGAGTCGTGGGAGCGACTGCCGTACGCCCACTCGACGCGCTGGATCGAAGCCATCCGCACCGTCGGTGACGGTCGCGTCTTCCTCGGCACGTCGAGCTCCGAAGGCTCGATCCTGCGCTCGACCGACGACGGCGTGACGTGGGACAGCCTCTTCACCATGCACGTCACCAGCATGGCGTTGACCAGTGGCGGCGACTACCTCGTCGGTCGCTACGACGATCACGGCGTCGGCGTGCTGTTCACGAAGGCGGGCGCGTGGGGGGACCGGGGTCTGAAGGAACAGAAGATCTACAACGTGATGGTGCACGGCCGCCGCCACTACCTGACGTGCGACGCCTACTGGAGCGGACTGAAGCATTCCGACGATGCGTCGCACTGGACGGGTGTGCCGATCGAACCGACCAGCCTCTGGGGACTCGCCCACGATTCGTCGGGTCACGTCCTCGTCGGCGGCGTCGCGGTGGTGCACGTCGTCGATGACGACGATAGCGTCACGTCGATCAGGCGCGGCATCGAGGG
>DATLHO010000143.1:0-13119 GCA_035539855.1 Kapaibacterium sp. (SeqCode)
GCCGAGCTCGATCGACGAGACGTTGCAGTAGAAGTGCGGACGATGGCCGGTCGTTCCCCGGAAGTCGCCGAGCTGGAGACATCCCTGCCCGTTGAGCGTCGCGAGCGCCGAGATGCGGTCGGTGATCTGGTAGCCGAGGCCAAGCGTGTAGTGATTGGAGAAGAGCACCGCCTGCGAGACGGGGTTGGCGAAGCCGAAGCCGGCAACGACGATGACCCCGAGCGGCGGTCGCCGCCGCGCTTCGATGATCGAATCCAGCGGCGCAAGCTCCGCGCGAGCTCCGCTCGAATCCCGCCGGTAGACGATCGCCACATCCCCGAAGTCGAACCATGAGCCGGTTGCTGCGTCCACCGCGACCGAGATGAACGATCCCGGCGTGAAGATGTCCAGCAGCACCCACTGCGCGTCGAGCTGCGGCTCGAGCACGTAGACGCGCCGCAGCGAGTCGTCGCGCAGGACGACGTACTGCGTCGAATCGGTCGACAACGAGAGAACGCGGACACTGTCGCGGAAGGTGGTCGAAGGAATCGTCGCGCCCGTCGGTGTGGTGATCGTCACCTCCGGCGGTGCGATCACCTCGACCGGAGCATACGGACCCTTCGCGATCGTCGCGCATCCCGCGATGAGACCGGCGACGAAAGGTGCGAGGCGATGAAGTGTCGATCGTGCAGGCATCATTGACGCACGAGAGGATCGTTGACGCGGCGGGGTGGATGCTACCCGAGAATCCGCCAGCGATAGAACCCGAGGAAGTAGGGATTCTCCGCCACCGGATGCCACCGCGGATTCGGGTGCGCCGCGAGCTGCGCGAGAGTCATCTGCTTGACGATCCCCGGGTCGTCGCCGTCGGGTCCGGTGTGGTACACGGTGCGGTCACCACCGACGTAGACCATCGTGTGGTACGGCCACGCGCTACGCGTGTCGTTGAGGTAGAACAGGACGTCGCCGGCAAGCGCTTCGGCCCGATCGCGCGAGACGAACATCATCGAGTTGTCCTTGAGTCGCGATGCCTCGGCGAACGTCGAGAAATGCTCGAGTCGGACGCGATCACGGGTTCCCGACGCCTCGGCCGGAACGATCACAGCGTCGGTCTCAGGCGCGGAGCCCGCGTTGAACACCCGCGTGCCGAGCACGGGCACGTCGGGATAGTTGTACTTCGCGACGTCGGGAATCGCCGCGCTCACAAGCCAGCGTCGCGACGCCAGCCAGCGGTTGTCGTGGCGCTTGAGCGCCTCACGAAAGCAGTAGCGCAGCAGGCCCGCACAGTCACGGTCGCTCCACTGATCGTCGAGGTGCGTCAGTTGTCCGAGCGCAATCGCCACGAACCAGCGACGAAACGCCGCGCGGTCGTCGTCGCTCGAGAGGTCGACGACATCGGGGTAGCCGTTGCGGTCGCGATCGGCGAGCGACGGCGTCAGCAGCAGCACCTCCTCGTACGGAGCCGGAATCCCCGGCACGCGCACGTGCACGACGACCCGCCCGCGATCGAAGCCCGCGACCAGACGATAGCGCAGCGAGTCGCCGAGCGGCACGACCTTCACCATCGACGATCCCTCGGTGATCTCGATCGTCGGCGCCGAGGGAAGCGCGCCGGAGCTGAGGCGGTTGCCGAAGCGCGAGACCAGTCGGATATCGAGCAGCGCCGAGGTGACGCCGTCCGCGGGAATCGACTCGGGCATCAGCACGACGTCGACCGTCTCCACCGACCGGTCCAGGACGACATACAGCACCCACGCGCCGATCGCCAGACCGATGAGCGCAAGGATGATGCGTCCGACGCGGGTGCCCATGAACGAGATACGCTTCACGCGGTGCTGTCGGTGTGGAGTTACTGGCCGAGCTGGAAGCTGCCGACGCGCAGGCCGTTCTGCTCCAGCATGTTCCAGGAGATCGCACGATACTGCGCGACGGCCTTTGCGAGCGGGTCGATCCGCTGGGCGATCTCCTCGGGCGAGTAGCGGTCGGTGCGCAGCAGATACGAGCGCAGATAGCTCGAGGAGTTCTCGGCAAGACGGTCGAGGGCGATCATCCCCTTGAAGTACGGACCGGGGGCGGCGTCGAGATGATCCTCGCCGGCGAACATAATCGCGCTGGATCGCAGCAGTCGCGGCGTCGTCGCGATCACCAGCATGTGATTGTGAAGGATGGCGAAGCTCGGCTGCAGCTTGCGCTCGAGGACGGTCGTGTCACGCGCCGATGTATCGCGCGCGATCCACATCGTTCCTCGGCCGTCGGGGAGCTTCTCGACGTCGTAGAGGAGGGAGGTCGTTCCCGCGAAGAACCGCACGAGCGCTGGCTCGAAGGTCTCCGGCGTGGTCTCCTCGAGCGGAGCGACCGCGACGATGTTGAACGCCGTGTTGGAGTAGCCGTACTCCTGCTTCAAATGCTCGACGCCGGCATAGCCGATCGTCCACGAGTTCCAGATCCAGGGCGCGAGCTGCCGCGCGACGTCGACGCCGGAGATGCGCGCGAGCGAATCGAGCGCGCTGCGGCCGGTCGAGCGCACGTCGACGACGTAGCGCCAGATGCGCGTCAGGCTGTCGAGTGTGATCTGGCTCGAGGAGACGACTCCTGGCAGCGTTGCCATGCGCTGCGGCACGTGCGTCACCGACGGCGTCGTCAACGGGCGGCCGGTCGCGCGCGCGAGAACCGCCCGTCGATATGCCGCCGGCTGCTCCGACCCGGTCATCTCGACGACGCGCGACGGGTTGAACCACGCGAAGAGCACGTCGCGCGCGCCGGTCTGATCGACCGCGCGGTAGCTCGCGTTGAAGATCGGATCGATCGCGATTGAGCGGCCCCTGTCGGCGTGGTAGGTCTTCAGCGAGCGCGTCAGCAGCGCGGTGTCGGTGGCGACGACGAGGTAGTCGCCGATCGTGGCATAGCTCAGCGAGCGGCCGCTGCGGCGGTTGACGATCGCGGAGGCCGACGTGCCGCCGACTTTCCAGCGTCGGATGCCGAAGTCGCCGCCGAACGCCTCGAAGACCGACAGCAGCGCTTCGGCGACGCCCACGTTCTTGTCCTTGTGGCTGGCGAGCAGGTACTCGCTGCCGTAGTGACCGATGACGAGGTTGTCGCGCACCAGCTCCTCGGGCGAGAAGAACCTGCCGAGGAATCCCATGCTCTCGGTCAACCGCGTCCGCAGGCCGTGGACGGTGCGCAGCAACGGCAGCGCCCACGCGTCGTCGAGCACGGGCGTGCCGTCGAGAGCACGCACGAACCGCGAGGCGCCGAAGCGGTCGAGGACGTCGTCGGCATTGGGAACGGCGACGACGTATTCGGGTCCCGCGGGAAACAGCAGCGTGATGTCGCTGGCATCGGCAAGCGCGTACGACGCGTCGTCGCGACTGCGCTCGTTGAAGACGCCACGCAGGCCTTCGGCGGTCTCCTGCACCGTGAGTGTGCTCGCGCGATAGCCGGCCATCGGCGTGCTCGAGGCCGCGTCGCGCGAGACGACGAGGTAGAGCGAATCGAGATACGCCCGTCCGGCCGGCAGCTCGAGCGCGACGATCGAGCCGACGCCGACCTCGAAGAGATCCTCCGGAAGCCCGACGAGGTGCCGGCGCAGAAGCGCGAGCGCGGCCGGACGATTCGCCAGACTCCGCGCGCGGAACAGCGCAACCTCGCGCACCGCGGCCATGTCCTTGGTCGCGAGGATGTCGCCGATCACTTTCAGGCGACGGGCGTCGTCGAGCGCGTCGAACGTTTTGCCGGTGCGCTGGCGGACGGACGCCTGGAACAGCGACTCGTACGACGGCGTCTCGACGAGCGGGCTCGTCTCATCGAAGTCGAGGTCGATCGCGACGTAGAGCGCGAAGAGCGATCCTGCTCCGAGTGCGAGCAGCAGTGTGACGAGCAGTAGGCGGCGCATGGCGATGCCGGATGGTTGTTGAACGACAAGATCGCGGAAGTGCGGGCGAAAGGCAACGGGGGGATTACGGGCGCAGCCGGCATTCGATCGCACCCTGCAGCGGGAACCGCTCGGTGACGTGGCCCTCTTCGCTGATCTCGCAGACCAGGCCGAAGGCGTCGAGCGCGCCGTTGCCGATGAGCGACAGGGGGATTGCCGCCTCGAGCGACTCCCCGATCGCCGCGGCGATACCGGCGATCGAGACGAGCCCGTCGGCGCCGGCGGTGGCCTCGACCGCCACGCTCGACGAGCGGAACTGCACCACGATCGAGCGCGCCATCGCGACCTGCAGCCGCACCGTCTCGGTCGGCGCAAGCGGCATCGACGTGTCGTACCGCAGATAGAGATTGCGATCGTCGCTTCCGAAGAAGACGCGGCGCTCGAAGACGTCGGCGCGGTGCATGGTGCCACCGACGCGATCGACGATGAAGCTGCCCGCCCCGTGCCACTCGTGGTCGCTGCGGCGGCCGTCGATCTGCGGCGTGATCGAGCGCTCCGGAACGCTGACGGCCGGAGCCGTCTTCACGCCCCGGATCGGCGAAGCCAGCATCGCGGGGACCGGCTCGGCGATCAGCTCGTAAACGCGGCGCAGGTGATAGCGAAACAGCCGGTCGAAATCCTCCTGGTTGGCCGCGGTGTTGTCGTCGCCGAACCACCAGTACCAGTCCGATCCCTCGGCGATGTAGATCTCCTCCATCGCCTCGGTGAACGCCGCCTCGCCGAGTCTGTCGCGCGCGGCCATCAGAGCCGACCGCGCGGCCGCGAGCGCATCCCACGCCGCGTTGTCCTCGTCGTGACCGATCCAGATCTTGAAGTTCGCGCCGATCCAGCTTCCGGCGACGATCCGATCGAGCGTTCGCTCCGGCGACGGCGTGTGGCGCGATAGCTCTCCGCCGATCGTCGTCGCGACGATCTCGTTGGACTCCGACAGAAGGCTGTAGAGGGATTCGAGGAACGGCCTGCCGTTGTCCTGGTAGTACTCCCAGCAGTTCTCGCCATCGAGAATCACCGGAACGATCGCCTCGGCAAGCGACTCGGGGCCGAGCTCCTGGATCAGGTGATTGCGGATCTCGACGAGCCGGTGATAGAAGTCGGCCGCGGCGTCCTCGGGCTTCCACGAGCTGTAGACGAAGCCGATGGCGTCGGAGAGCATGTGGTCGCGGAAGAGCACCCAGACCGGACCCGACGCCGTGTCGAGCGACCAGGGAAAGTACTTCGCAAGATGGTGCGACCGATCGCCGAGCGAGCGGCGCAGGATCTCCTCGTCGGTCGCGACCCAGCTCAGTCCGCAGTCGCGGATGATCTCGAGCGTCGCGTCGCTGACACTACCCTCGCTCGGCCACATGCCACTGGGGCGGCGGCCGAAACGCTCCTCGAACAGCGCGACGGCACGCTCGACCTGCACGCGCGCGTCCTCGGGCCACATGATGCGCGTCGCCGGGAGCTTGATGTCCGGCAGTGCCTCGGTCGCGGACTGGCTGTCGCAGAGCAGCGGAAGGATCGGGTGATAGAACGGAGTGATCGATAGCTCGATGCGTCCCGACTCCATCATCGCGCGGTACGTCGGTATCACGCGCGCGACGATCATCATCGAGGCCTCGAGCAGCGCGTGCTTCTCGTCCTCGGTGAAGTCGCGGCCCTTCGCCAGGAGCGACGCGAACGGCTCCTCGGCGCGCGAGTACTCGCCGATCCACGTGAGGTTGTACCACACCTGCAAGTCGCGCCAGTCCTGGTCGGCGAACCTGTCGCGCGCGGCGGCGAGCGCCGCCTCGTCGTTCCGATTGCCGTTGCCGCCGCGCTCGTAGAGCTCGCGATAGCGCGGGTACGGCAGCACCATCCGCTCGACGTTGCAGAGGAAGAAGTAGCGCAGCATCGTCAGCTTCTCGGCGGCCGTGAGCTGGTCGGCCGGCAGCCGCGACAGATCGAGCACGACATCGGTCGCGCCATGCTCGACGTAATCGATGAGCTGGATCAGCAGCGACGGAACGACGTTGATCGTCTGCTTCAGCCGATCGAACGGTTCGAGCGCCGCCGCCATGTCGTAGTAGTCCTTGGTCGCGTGAAGGCGCGCCCAGGGCAGCAGATACGAGTTGCCTTCCTTGTAGTACGGCTGATGCTGGTGCCAGAGAAACGCGACGCGCAGCGGCTCGGAGGACATGCGGAATGCTCGAGTGGGGGAGTGTTGTGTGCCTGGACGAACAGGGCCGAGGGCGAAGATAGAGGATTGTCCGCGAAGCGTGAGGATACGCTCGGACGTAGCTCTCCCCTCGAAGCGCTGTCGCCGCGAGGGGAGAGCCCGTCGTCGCCTCAGTTGTTCGGCTTCTGCTCGAGGATGCGGCTGTCGGTGCCGCCGACCTCCTTGTCGCCTGTGTTCTCGGCGACATCCTTCATCGAGATGATGCCGAGAAGCTGCTGGTTGTCGTCGACGACGGGCACGCGGCGCACGCCGGCGCTCTCCATCACTTCGCGAACCCGGGCGAGGTCGTCACCAGGGTTGACGCAGAAGACGTTCGAAGTCATCACCGACGAGACGGTCGCGGAGGGTCCGGGGCCGTTCTCGTTGCAGGCACGCAGCGCGATGTCGCGATCGGTGACAACCCCGACGACCTGCAGCTCGCGGTCGGAGCGGACGACCGGGACGACGCCGCAGTCCTCATTGGTCATCACCTTGACCGCCTCGGCGACCGTCTGGTTCGGGGTCACCGTCCGCGGGTCCCGGGTCATGATCTGCTCTGCTTTCATCGTTCCCTCTCGGTTATTGGTATTCTGGTCTGGTCGGTGGCGTATCGTGGCGGCTCCACCGCATGCCGCATTCGGCTACGGCCGTGCCCCGACGCATCCACGCCATTTGAATGCCAAACCGTATCGATGTCCGGCCCGGACTTCGGCTTTCGTAACTTCCGCGCACTACCATGCAGCGATACCGCATTTCACTCGAGTACGACGGCACGCGATACGCCGGCTGGCAGGTCCAGCAGAACGCGAAGAGCGTCCAGGGGGCGCTCATCACCGCGGCGCGCGCCGCGTTCGACGATGTGGGGCAGGTGATGGGCTCCGGGCGCACCGACGCCGGCGTCCATGCGCTCGAACAGGTCGCGCACATCGACCTGCCGGCGGGGCTGCCGGCGCGCACGATCATCCACCGGCTCAACGACAACCTGCCCGCCGACGTCAACGTGCGCTCGGCCGCGGCGGTCGACGCGCGCTTTCACGCCCGCCACGACGCGAAGGGCCGCAGCTACATCTACCAGATCGCGACCCGTCGCACCGCGTTCGCGAAGCCGTTCGTGTGGTGGATCAAGGACGAGATCGACGTCGGCCGCATGCGCCGCGCCGCGGTCACCGCGACCGGCATGCACGACTACGCCGCCTTCGCCGATCTCGACACGGAGGAGGGATCGACCAAGGTGCTCGTCGAGTCCCTGGAGATCGCGGTCGCCGGCGAGCTCATTCTCGTCCGCATGCGGGCCAGTCACTTTCTGCGCAAGATGGTCCGCCGCGTCGTCGGCACGCTCGTCGAGATCGGCCGCGGATCGCAGCCGCCGGCGCTCTTCAACGAAGCCCTCGAAGCCGGACCCGACCTCCAGATCCGCTTCACAGCGCCGCCCTCGGGCCTCTTTCTCGACCAGGTCATCTACCCCGGAGAGTCCTACCGCCCCGACCTCCGCCCTGCAATAGCGATACGCGACCGCTAACGCAAAAGCCAACAAAACCCCGCCCCCGAATCACCCAATAGCAGCAAACCAACAACAAATAACAAATAACCAATAACCAACAACGAAAGCGCCTCGTGACATCTAACATCTGACATCTAACATCCAACATCTGACATCCAACATCTGACATCGAACACCCTTGCCAACCTACGCCCTCATCGCCCTCCCCATCCCCGTCTTCACCCTGTTCACCTACGCCGTCCCGACACGCTTCGGCGGCATGGTGCACCGGGGGATTCGCGTGACGGTGCCGTTCGGCAAGCGCACGCTCACGGGAGTGGTCGTCGATGAGGCGGACCACACGGATGTCGCGGAGGTGCGCGAGCTCATCGACGTGCTCGACGCGCAGCCGTTGTTCAGCGAGGAGATCTTGCGATTCGCGGAGTGGATGTCGGAGTATTACGTGTCGCCGATGGGCGAGACGCTGCGCACGATGCTGCCGTACGGGACGACGCCGGAGAGCACGCAGCGCATCTCGATCGCGGCGATCGATGTCGACGCGATCGTGCCGGAGCTCCGGCGGACGGCGCCGCGGCAGGCCGCGGTGCTGCTGGCGCTCAGCGATCATCCGAACGGCGTGACGATACCGTTCCTGCAGCGCAAGGTCGGCGCCGACAACCTCCATTCGCAGCTCGCCGCGCTCGAGTCCAAGGGGTACATCGAGCGGACGATCGAGATGGAGAAGGCCTCGCGTCCCAAGCGCGTGCGCGGCGCGCGCGTCGCCAGCGCGCTGCTCGGCGACGAGCCGGCGCTGCACCGGCTCTTCGACGAGCTCGACCGCGCCGCGCCGAAGCAGGCGCTCGTCATGTCGCAGCTCTTCGCCGAATCCGAGCGCAGCCCCGGCGTGTTCCATCCGGTCGCCGAGATCCTCGAGCGCGCGAAGACGTCGGACTCGGTGATCAAGGCGCTGCTCGACAGGGGAGCGATCGAGCTGGAGATGATCGACGTCTCGCGCGAGGAGGTGCTCAGCGGCGGCGATGAGGGACTCGAGGACGACAACTACGAGAGCACGCTCGGCGACCAGGTGCGCGACTTCGTGCTCAACGACGATCAGCGCCGCGCCGTCGAGACGATCTCGGCGCAGGTCGCCTCCCGCGAGTTCAAGACGTTCCTGCTGCACGGCGTCACCGGCTCGGGCAAGACCCAGGTCTACATCGAGAGCATTCGCGCGGCGATCGCCGGCGGCCGCACGGCGATCATGCTCGTGCCGGAGATCGGCCTGACGCTGCAGCTCGTCGAGCGCTTTCGCGAGGCGTTCGGCGATCGCATCGCGGTGCTCCACAGCAGGCTTTCCGACGGAGAGCGATTTGACGCGTGGCGGCGCGTCGCGGCCGGCGGCTGCGACGTCGTCATCGGCGCGCGCTCGGCGCTGTTCGCGCCGCTGCGCAACGTCGGCATCATCGTCATCGACGAGGAGCATGAGGCCAGCTACAAGCAGTACGACCAGCAGCCCCGCTATCACGCGCGCGACGCCGCGGTCGTCCGCGCGCAGATCGAGGGCGCGGTCGCCGTGCTCGGATCGGCGACGCCCTCGATCGAGTCGTACCACAACGCGGAGCGCGGCAAGTACCAGTTGCTCGAGCTGCCCGTGCGCGTCGACAACGCGCGCGAGCCGGTGATCGTCATCGTCGACACGCTGACCGCGCGCCGCCAGCGCCTGATGCGCGGCTCGCTGTCGGTGCGCATGCTCAACGACGTTCGCGCGCGGCTCGACAAGGGCGAGGGAGTCATCCTCTTCCAGAACCGGCGCGGCTTCGCCACGCGGCTCGAGTGCGGCACGTGCTCGCACTCGCCGATGTGCCCGAGCTGCGCGGTGACACTGACGTTCCACAAGCATCGACACGAGCTGCGCTGCCATTACTGCGGATACTGTCGCAAGGCCGAGACGCAATGCGTCGTCTGCGGCAGTCTCGATCTGCGCCAGCCCGGCGTCGGCACGCAGCGCGTCGAGGAGGAGCTCGCCGAGCATCTGCCGGGCGCGCGCATCGTCCGGATGGACCAGGACACGACCTCGCGCAAGGGAGCGCACCGCAAGATCCTCTCGCGCTTCGCCAACGGCGAAGTCGACATTTTGCTGGGCACGCAGATGGTGGCGAAGGGACTCGACTTCTCGCGCGTCTCGCTGGTCGGGGTGGTTTCGGCCGACACGCAGTTGCTGCTGCCGGACTTCCGCGCGAGCGAGCGGACGTTCCAGCTCCTGACGCAGGTGGCAGGGCGCGCGGGGCGGCGCAGCGAGGTGCAGGGTGAGGTCGTCATCCAGACGGCGCATCCGGAGCATCCCGCGGTGATGGCGGCGTTCGCGAAGAACTACCGGCAGATGTACGACGACGAGGTCCGCACGCGGCGGCAGCTCAACTACCCGCCGTTCTCTCGCTTCATCGTCATCGAATTTCGTTCGGCCGATCAGAAGGACGCCGAGCAGGCCGCGCGGCAGTTCCGCGCGCTCATGCCGGCCTCGGGTCCGGCCTTCGAGATCCTCGGTCCCAGCGCCGCGCTCATCTGGAAGCTGCGGAATCTCTATCGCTACCAGATCGTCGTCAAGAACCACAAGGCGCAGGATCCCGGTGGGAAAATTTTCGCGCGCTCCTTCGCAAACGCGTACGAAGCGTACCGACAGAAGCACGGCAAGACCACCGTGCAGGTGATCGTCGACGTCGACGCGATGGGGATGTAGTCTTCTTACTGTTCCGGCATAGCTGAGCGGGTCCTTTAACGCTGTTATTCAGAAGAGCGAGCTTCGTTATGTCCTACAAGGTATTCGCCGCTCATCGCAGCACGTCCTTTGGGATCGCGCTTATTCTCACCGTCGCGGCATCATTAGCTTTGCCGTTTGAGCTCCACGCACAGGATGGCTCGTGGCATCTCGTCGCCAATCTGAAGAATGCACTGATTAGTGATGTCGAGTGTCGGTCGAACGGCGTGTGCGCAATGGTCAGCAATGTCGTGGCCGAGTCGGTCATCTGGATCAGCACCGATGCGGGACGCACCTGGGAGGATGTCTATCGCCGCGACTTCGTTCGGGATACCGCTGCCGTCGGCTTCGCAATGCTGCAGTTTGTCGGTGACAGCACGATCATCGTTGGAACGCACAAGGGGAAGATCGCCATCTCGAAAGACCTCGGTCGCACGTTCCAGTACCGAACCGTGACGGACACGGCGTTTACCCGGTGGCTGCAAATGGACGACAGGGGCCGCGGTACGGTAATTTTCGGCTGGCACCCCTTGTACAGGGTTTTCGCAACTCAGGACACAGGACGTACTTGGAGTCGCGTCCAGCTCCCTGATTCGATCCGGTTCGCGGATACGATTCGAGCACTGCCGAGCATGCGCGTCGCCGCGACGAGCGCCTCCTGGATTGGATCCGAACGCATCGCCGTGTTGTTGGCATCCGATCCTGACGACGTCTTACTCACGACGACAGATCTCGGAGCGAGCTGGACGATCAGCCGGGAGGACAATGAAACGATTCCCTGGATGAAGTTCGTCGACAGCACGTACGGTTTCCTATACGGCGGGGGAGCGGTGTATGTCGTTCCGGGCGACCGCAAGCCTTCCATGTACCGGACGACGAATGGAGGGGTAACATGGCAGCGTAGTCTGGTCGGCGCTCGCATCCGGGACATCGCTACCCGTGATGGTCGCAGGATCATTGCTGTCGGAGAGCTCGACAAAGTGTATACGTCACTCGACTCAGGACAAACCTGGGAACTGGACTCGTTCCCGGTGAGGGGTCCGGTAGTCTCATGGTGCGAACTGGCCGATACCGGTAGAGGGATTATCGTCGGCGCATATGGCGACCTGTTCCGCAAGGACGCCATTGGGCTGGTGCGTTCTGCACGTGAGGCGCGTCGCCTCGCCAGTGTATCGCTCGCAGGCGAATCGATCGTTGTGGTGCACCCGGAGACCGCGCGACGGGTCTCTCTCGCGTTATACGACCTGAATGGTCGCCTCGTCGAAGTCCTTGCGACGACTCGCTTGAGCTCCATACAATCGGCAGTCGTATTCCAACGCGCCGGCCGCGCGCATCCACACTACCTCGCGGTTGCGATGATCGACGGGAACACGGCATCCGCCGCCACATTCATACGTCGGTAACGCCCCTGGGATTATCGCTTCACTCGATCCAATCGCCACATGAACCGCACCGAGCTTTTCGACTTCTTCTGGCGCAGTCACTCGAGCGTCACTCCCGACGCACTGCGCATCCACGACCTGCTGGGCGAGCGAGGCGAAGCGGTCGTCAACGACCATGTCGCGTTCCGCACGTTCGACATCGAGCCGATCGGCGTCGAGTCGCTCGCCGAGACGTTTCTGCGGCTGGGATGGAGTCCGAGCGGGGAGTACACGTTTCCCGAGAAGAAGCTGCGCGCCAGATCGTACGCGCATTCGGAAGAGGGCGTGCCGCACGTGTTCATCTCGGAACTGATCACGGCAGAATTCAGCGGCGAGCTTCGCCGCATCGTGGGCTCGCTCGTCGAGCAGGTGGCGGCGGAGCGTCGCGGGAGCGAGTCGTTGCTCGGCGAGCTGCCGAGCTGGGCTCCGGTCTCGTACGAAGACTATCGCCGGCTGCAGGAGGAGTCGCAGTACGCCGCGTGGCTCGCGGCGTTCGGAATCCGGGTCAATCACTTCACCGTACTCGTGAACGCGCTGACCACGTTCGATTCGCTGCAGGCGCTCAACGCGTGGCTCATCGCCGAGGGATTCCAGCTCAACGACTCCGGCGGCCTGATCAAGGGCACGCCCGAGCAGCTCCTGGAGCAGTCGTCGACGCGCTCGAACACGATCGAGTGGGAGTTCGCCGGCGGCGAGCGTCACGTCATTCCGTCGTGCTACTACGAGTTCGCCCGGCGCTACGTCGATCCATCCACCGGCGAGCTCTATCGCGGGTTCATCGCGAAGAGTGCCGATCGAATCTTCGAATCCACCGACGACGTGCGCGCGGCACGATAGTCGCACGGCGGGATTGAATGGAGGTTCTCGTTCTCGTGCTTCGGATCGTGGTGGCGCTTCTCGCGGCGATCTCGATCGCCGGCTTTCTCAGCAGGCACTGGTGGGTCTTCGACCTGCTGAGCCACCTGCGGACGCAATACGCTCTCGGCGCCGGCGGGCTCGCCGTCATCGCGCTCATCGCCGGCGATCTCACCGCGGCCGCCGTGGCGGTCATGACGTCGCTCGGCAATGCCATCCTCGTGCTGCCGCAGTTGCCGGGACGGCATCCCCGGCTCGGCCCCAGGCAGGAGCCGCTGCGCGTGCTCTTCGCGAACGTCCACGAGAAGAACCACTCGTTCGAGCTCCTGTGCGCGGTCATCGACGCGGCCGACGCCGAGATCATCGTGCTCGCCGAGGTCGATGCCGACGCGATGGCGCAGGTGCGCCTACGATTGCCGGAGTATCCCTATTTCGCCCAGCCGGCGATCGGCTCGCGGCCGCTCGGCATCGGCCTGTTGAGCCGGCTGGGCGAAATAGGGATACTCCGGCAATCGTAGGCGCACC
>DATLHO010000144.1:0-15548 GCA_035539855.1 Kapaibacterium sp. (SeqCode)
GCGCTCGTCGTCGACGCCGAAGAAGATGCGGTGCGCGCGAAGGCTGCCGCCGTCGTCCTCGCGGTCGACCGACGGCAGATCGACGACGAGATGCTCGACGCCGAGCTCGCGCAGCAGGTGCATCGCCGCGAGTGTGAGATAGGTCGGATTGGTGCCGGTGTACTCGGCCGTGCGCTTCTCCGGATCGTTCGGCAGCGTGCGGATGACGAGCCCTCGCAGCAGCTCCGGCGCGCGCTCGCCGAGCGCGATCAGCGCGCGCTCGATCGCCTCGCGCGTCACGACGCGATCGCTCGCGACGGCAGCCTCCGCGCCGGAGCCGGTCGTTGCGGCGACCGGCTCGATCGAGACGAGCGTGCACGGAATCAACGGCTCGCGCGCGGCATCGGCGACCGACACGCGCTCGCGCGTGACGTGGCCGGCGCACTCGGTGTGGGTTCCGCTGCCGTGAGGGTTGAGCGTGATGGTCTCGCAGTTGCAGCTTCCGCCGCGCCGCGTGTCGCCGACGAACGATCCCGCGTCGACGGCGTGCGCCTCTGCCCGCGGCAGTCCGAAGGCGTGCGGCTGCGCGCCGTCGAAGTCCAGGGGAATCGAGATGTCGACCGCCGCGCCGGGGTCGACGCTGTAGCCGCGGTCGGAGATCGTCAGGGTCAGGCGCATACGGTGTCGAGAATCTAGGCGGAGACGGCCGGCGTCGCCTCGAACTGCTCGCGCTCGAGGCCGAGGAATTCCAGCGCGGTGCCGGAGAGGAGCCGCTCCCGCGTCTCGGCCGAAAGGTCGGTCATCGATTCGATGAGCCTGCCGGGGACGTGCTCGCCGAGCGGGAACGGGTAGTCGGAGCCGAGCGCGACCTTCTCGGCCGTGCAGAGCCGGATCATGTAGCGCAGGACGTCGGCGTCGTGCACGAGCGAGTCGAAGTACATCCTGCAGAGGTAGTCGCGCGGACCGGTGCTCGTGTTGACCTGAACGAGATCCGGACGGACGTTGAAGCCATGCTCGATGCGTCCGATCGTCATCGGGAACGAGCCGCCGCCGTGCGCGAAGCAGAAGCGCAGCTTCGGGAAGCGATCGAGAACGCCGCCGAACATCAGCGAGCAGATCGCAAGCGAGCTTTCGGTCGGCATGCCGACGAGCCACGGCAGCCAGTACTTCGACA
Source organism: Kapaibacterium sp. (SeqCode) (assembly GCA_035539855.1). Classification (GTDB taxonomy): domain Bacteria; phylum Bacteroidota; class Ignavibacteria; order OLB7; family OLB7; genus DATLHO01. Next base: position 1,154 of record DATLHO010000144.1, read on the forward strand.
TCTTCTCGCGCCCGATCATGTCCCACGGGTGCACGAAGATCGCGCAGTCGAGCGCCTCGGCCGCCTCGTAGATCGGGAAGAGCGCCTCCTCGTCCAGGTTCCAGTCGTTGACGTGCGAGCCGATCTCGATGCCGGCAAGGCCGAGCTCGTTGCGACAGCGCTCGAGCTCGCGCACCGCGTGCGGTGCCGACTGCATCGGGATCGTCCCGAGCCCGGCGAAGCGCCGCGGGTAGCGCTCGACGACCCCGGCGATGTGATCGTTGAGCCTCATCGACAGATCGAGCGCGTGATCGGGCTCGGCCCAGTAGCTGAACATCACCGGTACCGTCGAGAGCACCTGCACGTCGACGCCGCTGTGGTCGCACTCCTTGATGCGCGTCGACGGATCCCACGAGTTGTCCTGGATCTCCCTGAACACCCGCCCGTCGATCATCATGCGCGCGCAGCACGGCTTGTAATGGTCGAGCTGCACCCAGCCGCCGTACCCGTAGCGCTCGCTCAGGTCGGGCCAGTTCTCTGGGAGGATGTGCGTGTGGAGATCGATCTTCATCGGCGCTGAGCTGGTACTACTTCGTCGGCTGCGGCGGCTGCATGACCGTTCCGCAATGCTTGCACGTGCGCGCCTGCTCGTCGGCCCAGAAGGCGTCGAAGACCGGCTTGAGCTGCGTCGTGATGTCGGTCAGCTCGATGAACACCTCGTGCAGCTTCTGGCCGCAGTTCTCGCAGTACCACTGGAAGCCGTCGAGCTCGCCCGCGTTGCGCCGGCGCTCGACGACCAGGCCGATCGATCCGGCCGTGCGCTGCGGCGAGTGCGGCACGAGCGCGGGCAGCAGGAAGACGTCTCCCTCGTTGATCGCCACGTCGCGGATGCGCCCGTCTTCGACGATGCGCACCGTGATGTTGCCCTCGAGCTGATAGAAGAGCTCCTCGCCCTCGTCGACGTGAAAGTCCTTGCGAGAGTTCGGACCGCCGACGACCATGACGATGAACTCCGGGTTCTCCTCCTTCCAGAGCTGGTCGTTGCCGACCGGCGGCTTCAGCAGGTGCCGATGCTCGTCGATCCAGGACTTGAGGTTGAATGCGTTGAGCGCCATGACGGATGCGGATTACGTGTTGCGATGATCGAATCTCTGGATCGGTCGCGATGTCGCGATGATACGGCAACCGGGCGCGCCATGCACGCGCGCGTCACCGATCAGGCGACGCGCATCTCGGCGGTGCCGAGCTCCTCGATGATGACGCGGACGCGGTCGCCGCTCTTGAGGTCGACCGCCGCGGTCGCGCCGCCGCTGAGAACGATCTGTCCGGCGCGCAGATGATCGCCGCGACGGGCGAGCATGTTCGCGAGCTCGGCGAGCGAGCGTGCCGGGTGATCGAGCACCGCGGCGCTCGAGCCCGTCTCGACGATCTCGCCGTTGACCTCGAAGATGATCCCGAGGTTCCCGAGGTTCACGCCCTCGACCGGCACGAGCGAGCTGCCGAGCACGAACCGCGCGGCCGACGTGTTGTCGGCGACGACGTCGGGCAGCGTGAACTTGAAGTCACGATAGCGGCTGTCGATCACCTCGAGCGCGGCGCACGCCCCGGCGACCGCCAGCAGCGCCTGGGCCGGCGTGACCGGTCCGCGCAGATCGTCCTTGAGCACGAAGGCGATCTCGGGCTCGATCCGCGGATGGCAGTGCTCCTCCAGACGGATCGATCCGCCGTCGTTGACCACCATCGAGCTGGTGAGGATCCCGTAGATCGGCTCGTGGACGCCGACCTGCTCCATTTTCGCGCGGCTGGTCAGGCCCATCTTCATCCCGACGACGCGCTCGCCGCGCTCGAGCCGGCGCGCGATCGAGGCGGACTGGATCGCGTACGCGTCGTCGATGGCGATCTCGCGACCCTCGCCGCTGAGCATTGCGATCTCCGTCGCGGTCAGCGCGGCGGTGTCGACGGTCTCGGCGAGCCGCTGCAGTTCCTGGTCTGTCATTCCTCCCCCACTCGTTGTGTGACCGGCATGTGCCCGCGTGCTACGACTTCGGCGCGTATCCCTTCTGCTGCAGGCGCTCGAAGACGCGCATCGCCGCGGTCTGTCCCCACTGCTGGCCGATGAGCATCGTCTGCGCCATCACGCCCGGCATCTTCTGAATGACGCTGCGTCCCTCCGGCGTGCTGTAGAACGCGATCATCGCGTCGATCTCCGCCTCGGTGTACTCTGCGATGTACACCGGAACGATCTCGTCGATCAACGCGTCGACGTCCATCTCCTTCTCGATCTCATCCCAGACCGACTCGGGAACGCCGGGAGCCATCTCCTTGAGCGCGGGCATCATCTGCGCCATCACCTGTTCGGCCATGCCGGCCGATCCCGTGAGCGCGAGCAGCTCGCGCACCTTGGCTTCGAGCGCGGTGGCCGTGGTCTGGCTGGACTGCGCGAATGCCGCGGTCGAGCAGGCGACGAGGAGAGCGAGCGTGAGTACTGTGCGGTTCATGTCGGTATCGATTGTCGGGTTCGTGTTGCGGGTTCTCACTGCGCGGAGCGCTGCTTCAGGTCGATCGCGACGTCGACGATCATGTCCTCCTGTCCGCCGACCATCCGACGGCGGCCGAGCTCGACGAGGATGTCGCGCGAGTCGACGCCGAACTTCTCGGCGGCGCGCTCGGTGTGAAGGAGGAACGAGCTGTAGACTCCGGCGAAGCCGAGCATCAGTGCGTTGCCGTCGGTCTGCACCGGACGGATCTGGATCGGACGCACGAGCGTGTCGGCGGCATCGATGAGCGGGTAGAGCTCGACGCCTGTCTCGATGCCCATGCGATCGGTCACCGCGATGAGCACTTCGAGCGGACAGTTCCCCGCGCCGGCGCCCATGCCGGCCAGCGAAGCGTCGACGCGGTCGGCGCCGCACTCGATCGCGATGATCGTGTTGGCGACGCCGAGGCCGAGGTTGTTGTGGTTGTGGAACCCGACCTGGCAGCCGAGCTCCGATCGGAACGCGGTCACGCGCTCGCGGGTCTCGTCCATCAGCAGCGCGCCTGCCGAGTCGACGATGTAGACGCAGTGCGCTCCGTAGGACTCCATCAGCTTCGCCTGGCGGACGAGCTCGGCCGTCGGGGTCATGTGCGACATCATCAGGAAGCCGACGACGTCGAAGCCCATGTCGCGTGCCGTCGCGATGTGCTGCGCGGCGATGTCGGCCTCGGTGCTGTGCGTCGCGATGCGGATCGTGTCGACGCCCGCCTCGTGCGCCATCTCCATGTCCTCGATCGTCCCGATGCCCGGCAGCAGCAGCGCCGCGAGCTTCGCGTGCTCGAGCACCTGCTTGACCGCTCGGAGGTACTCGATCTCGGCATGCTTCGAGAACCCGTAGTTGAACGAGTTCCCGTTGAGACCGTCGCCGTGCGAGACCTCGATGAGATCGACCTTCGCCTGGTCGAGCTTGCTCGCGATCGAGGTCATCTGCTCGAGCGTGTACTGATGCGCAAGAGCGTGCATGCCGTCGCGCAGCGTGACGTCGTTGATGATGAGCTTGTTCGTTGTTCGCATGATGTTCTCCGTTCGGCTCCGCTGGGATCCCATGTCTGCGTCGCGCTACCTGATGACGTCGAGCACGATGTCGACGGGATAGATCCGGCCGTGCCGGACGTCGTCCATGATCTGCCGCGCGACGGCGGCGGTGCGGATGTGCTCGTCGGCCATCGCCGCGATCTCGTCGTAATCCATCCAGCGCGCGTCGAGGATCTCGGTGCCGTCGACGCGCAGTTCGCCGCCGATCGGCTCGACGACGAAGTTGAAGCGCATCGTGTGATGCCCGTTCATGTTGTAGTAGCGGACGACGCGCGTGATGCCGGAGACGCGCACGTCGAGTCCCGTCTCCTCGCGCACCTCGCGATCGATCGCGTCGAGAATCCTCTCGCCGGGCTCGACGCGTCCGCCGGGAAGACCCCAGAGTCCGTGCGATCCCTCCTTTCCCTCCTGCACCATCAGCAGTCGCCCGTCGCTCAGGACGCCGGCGCTCACGACGAGCGTAGCCTTCATGCGTCAGACCTCGATGAAGTTGCGGTACTCGCCGATGCGCCACCCGGTGCGCGACTCGATCCAGTCGGTCAGGCGCATGCGCGCGGGCTTGCGGCGCATGCGGCGCGGATCGAATCCGCCCGACCAGGCGCGGGACTCTTCGATGCGCTCGCGCATCACCGCGGGATGCGATCCCCTGTAGGGCACGAGCTCGTAGGCCGATGCGTAGTCGAACATCTCGTCATCGGGGATGTTCCGCTCGATCCACTCGTCGTCGTGCCACAATCTGTTGGCCGCGCGCTGCTTCTCCATCTGCACGCGCGGATGTTTCACCCAGCCGTAGTGGAAGACCCGCACGTCGGTGCGTCGCGCGCGGAGCTTCTCGAAGCGCTCGCCCTCGCGGCGGCGAAAGCCCTGGGCGTCGCCCCAGGAGACGACGCCGTCGGCGCGTCGCACGGCCCTGATCTCCTGGCGGTACCACTGCCGGCCGGCGCCGATGTGGTCGTAGCTGCCGTAGAAGTGCAGGTAGCGCATCAGCAGCGCCTCGACTCTCGGATCGTCGTGGGCCGCGTCGATCGCGGCTCTCAGCTTCGGTCCATCTTCCTCGTGCAGAACTTCGTCGGCCTGCAGATAGATGCACCAGTCTCCGGTGCAGTGCGACAGCGCGATGTCGGTCTGCTGCGCGAGCACGCGACCTCCCTCGCGCAGCGCGTCGTCCCACACGGTCTCGACGATCTTCAGGCGCCCGTCGTCGAGCGAGCGGACGAGATCGAGCGTATCGTCGTCGGAGCGGCCCACGGCGACGACGACCTCGTCGCACAACGGCATCAGGCTCAGCAGCGATTCGCGCAACGGGTAGTCGTAGCGGATCGCGTTGCGAACGAATGTGAAGCCGGAGACACGCACGGCGCGCTTGCGAATGCGAAGTGGAGTGAGACGCCGACGGCGCGTCGGATGTCGAAGCGATCAGGCTCCGGAAGCCACCGAGGCCGCGGCCATCTTCTCGCCCATGCGCAGCGCGGCGCTGGTCATGATGTCGAGGTTGCCGGCGTACTTCGGCAGGTAGTGCGCGGCGCCCTCGACCTCGAGCAGGCAGGTGACCTTCATGCCGGTGACCTCGCCGACGTCCGGCATGCTCACCGTCACCTCGTCGATGATCGGGTCCTTCAGCAGCCGGTAGCCCGGGACGTACTCGGCGACCTCGGCGACGACCGCGCGGATCGAGGCCGTGATCGCCTCGGGATCGGCAGGGTCGCACAGGACGTAGACGGTGTCGCGCATGATCAGCGGGGGCTCGGCGGGATTCAACACGATGATCGCCTTGCCGCGCCGCGCGCCGCCGACCTGCTCGATGCCGCGCGCGGTCGTCTCGGTGAACTCGTCGATGTTCGCGCGCGTGCCCGGTCCGGCCGAACGGCTTGCGATCGACGCGACGATCTCGGCGTACTGCACCGGCGCGACGCGGCTGACGGCCCAGACGATCGGGATCGTCGCCTGCCCGCCGCACGTCACCATGTTGACGTTGTCGGCGTCGAGATGCTGGTCGAGGTTGGCCACCGGCACGACGTACGGCCCGATCGCCGCCGGCGTCAGGTCGATTACGCGCTTGCCGTGCTGCCTGAGAATCTCCGCATGCCTGATGTGCGCGCGGGCCGAGGTCGCGTCGAAGACGATCTCGATCTCAGGAAACATCGGGTGCGCGACGAGTCCGTCGATCCCCTCGTGCGTCGTCGCGACGCCCATGCCCTGCGCACGCCTGAGCCCGTCACTCTCGGGGTCGATGCCGACGAAGACCCCCATCTCGAGCACGTCGCTGAGACGGAGGATCTTGATCATGAGATCGGTGCCGATGTTGCCGGAGCCGATGATGGCGACACGGTGTCTGGCCATTGCGTCGAGTGAGGATTGTCGGATTGCGGATTGTCGGTTCACGTGGCCGCGCGACGAGCGCGTGCGCGTCGGGGTGCGGCGAGCGGTTCAGAACACCACGGAGATCTCCGGAGCCCTACCGACGACGACCGAGATGCGATCGCCGGCGACGACGGGACTGACCGGACCGAGCGCGCCGGAGAGGATGACCTCACCCGGTGCGAGGCTCGTTCCGTGCTCGCCGAGCTTGTTGACGAGCCAGACGACGGCGTTGACGGGATTGCCGAGACAGGCGGCGCCGGCGCCGGTCGAGACGACCTCGCCGTTCTTGCGCAGGGTCATGCCGATCGTCCGCAGGTCGAGACTCGCCAGCGGCATCGGCCGCGAGCCGAGGACGAACATACCGCTCGACGCATTGTCGGCGACGGTGTCCTCGATCCTGAACTTCCAGTCGCGCACGCGCGAGTCGATGATCTCGATCGCCGGCACGACGAAGTCGACGGCGGCGACGACCTGCGCGGCGGTGACGCCGGGACCGAACAGTGGCTTCTTGAGGACGAACGCGATCTCCCCTTCGACGCGCGGCTGCAGCAGCTTCGTGATGTCGGCGCGGCCGCCGTCGGGCACGGCCATGTCGCAGAGCAGTCCGCCGTAATCCGGCTCGGTGACGCCGAGCCAGGTCTGCACCGCGCGGCTGGTGATGCCGACCTTGCGACCGACGTGGCGCGAGCGCTCGCCGAACATCCCCTGGTGCGTCATGCGCCGCGAGAGGTTGATCGTCTGGATCTCGTAGGCATCCTGCAGCGTCATCTCCGGATGCGTCGAAGTCGGCGCCTCGCACGGCGTCCCGTCGATCTGCGCGCTCCAGAGTCGTTCGGCGAGTTCCTGATGTATGGTCATGGCGACGTGCAGGTGACGGGTGCGTGTTGCGAAGAGGGCGTGTGTCGGTCAGCGTCCGGCCGGATCGATCGCCACCACCTTGATCTCGATCAGCAGGTGCCGACCGGGAAGCTGGCGGACGCCGATCGTCGTGCGCGACGGCCCGGTGGCCGCGTCGAAGTACTCGTTGTAGACCTCGTTCATGCCGGCGTAATCGTCCATGTCCACGAGGAACACGGTGGCGTCGACGACGTGCTCGAGGTCGGCGCCGGCGGCCTGAAGGATCGCCCGGATGTTCTCGATCACCGCGCGCGTCTGCCGCCTGATGTCGAGCTCGACCGTCCCGTCGGACCTGACCTCGACGCCGTCGTACGAGTTGTCCGCGCGGCGGGAGCTGACTCCGGAGACGAAGATGAGGCCGCCGGCGCGGCGGGCATGGGGGTAGTTCGCGAGGGCGCCGGCGCGATCCGGCACAATGACGGGCGTTCCGTTCATCCGGGACTGGGTCCGATGGTCGTTGACTGAGCGTCGTGGTTCCACCGCCGTGCTTCGGGCGGGGTCGCAAGCCTCCAAGTTACGTCTTCGCGGCGTCGCGGAGAAAGCGGGGAATCCAATCGCGGCCCAACGAAAAGAGCCACCCCGGGAGGTGGCTCGTGTGTGCGGTCTGCCATGAATGCCGGTCCTACCGGCGTCTCGGCCGACGCGCCGGACGCTCGTGCGAGGTCACGGTCGCGGCCGCGGCACCGTTGGCGGTAGAGGTCTTCGTCTTGACGATCGTCGCCTCGGCGAGCGTGATCTCGGCGGGCGCGCCCGCGGCGAGTGCGGCCGGCTGCACCGCGCGGTCGATCGCGGCCTGCAGCGCGCGGACGCCGACGGGCTTGACCAGGTGCTCGACGAAGCCGGCCTCGAGGCTGCGTTGAATGTCGGTCTCCATGCCGAACCCGCTCAGCGCGATGCCGACGACGGGCTTGATGTCCCTGAGCGTCTTGATCAGGTCGAGTCCGGTTCCATCCGGCAGGCTGATGTCGCTGATGACGACGTCGAAGTCGGTGGCGGTCGCGAGCTGCAGCGCGTCGGTGACGGTGCGGGCGGAGCTGACGCGGTAGCCCTGGCGCTCGAGGAACATCTGCATGACGAGATTCGTCTCGCGGTGGTCCTCGACGATGAGAATGTGGATGTCGCCGCGCAGCTCGACGGTCGCCTCGGGCATTGGCTCCTGCTTCGTCACCGCCGGAGCGTCCTCGGCCGGCAGCAGGACCGAGAAGGTCGCGCCGCGCCCGTCGCCCTCGCTGTGAGCGTCGATGTCGCCGCCGTGGGCCTCGACGAGCGCCTTGGAGATCGACAGGCCGAGCCCGAGTCCGCCGAACAGGCGGGTGATGTCGCGGCTGGCCTGCTCGAAGGCGTCGAAGATCTTCTCGAGCGCCTCGGCCTGGATGCCGATGCCGGTGTCGGTGACCTCGAGCGCGATGCGCCCGTCGTCGGCCTCGCGCGAGCGGATGACGATCCGCCCTCCCTCGGGCGTGAACTTGATCGCGTTCTTGACGAGGTTCCAGAACACCTGCTGCAGCCGGGCGGAATCCCCGCGGACCCAGTGCCGCGCGGCGCCGAGCTCGACGTCGACGTGCAGGCTTTTCTCGCGCACACCGGTCTCGCAGATCTCCAGCACGTTGAGCAGCAGCACGTGCGCATCGACGAGGTCGAACGAGAGCTGCAGCTTTCCCTTGGCGATGCGCGTGAGGTCGAGCAGATCGTCAATGAGCTGCGCCTCGAGCTCGACGTTGCGGCGGATCGTCTGGAAGCGCTCGCGCACGCTGTCGGAGAGCGTCGGATCGTCTTGAACGACCTCGATCGACGCGAGCACCGGCGTCAGCGGCGTGCGCAGCTCGTGGCTGAGCACGGCGAGGAACCGGTCTTTCGCTGAGTTCGCGGCCTCGGCGGCCTCCTTGGCCGTCTCGAGCTCGCGCTGGGCGCGGCGTCGTTCGGCGACCTCCTGCGTGAGCTCCTTGTTGGCATCCTCGAGCTGGGCGGTGCGGCGCTCGACGCGCTGCTCGAGATCGGCATTGAGCGTGCGGATCTCGTCCTCGGCCTGCTTGCGCTCGGTGATGTCGACGCCGGTGCAGATGAGATAGCGAGCGGCCCCGTCGTCGTCGAAGATCGCGGTGTTGCTCCAGGCGATCACGCGGCGCTCGCCGTCGGGCGTGCGCAGGCCGAACTCGCATTCGACCGGGTGCTCGCCGCCGAGGATCTTCCGGATGCAGCCGCGCACGCCTTCGCGCTCCGCTGCGTCGACGAACGCATCGACGAAGTCCTGACCGGCCGCCTCGTGCGAGCTGACGCCGACGATCCGCTCGCACGCGCTGTTGAAGCGCACGAGGCTGCCGTCGGTCTCGAGCACGACGACGACGCTGCCGGCGGTCTCGAGCACCGCGGCGATGAAGTCCCGCTCGCGGTTGATCTCGGTGTTGCGCTCCTCGAGCTGGCGGAAGAGCGCTCCCATCACCTTGTTCGTCTTGCCGAGCTCGCGATTGGTCTGGTGCAGCAGGTCTGCCTGCCGGCGGACCTGCTCGGTCTTGCGGAAGAGCTCGATGAAGACGGCGACCTTGGCCTTGAGAACCTCGGGAGGGAAGGGCTTGAACAGGTAATCGACGGCGCCGACCTCGTAGCCGCGCGACATCGACTGCGCGTTCTTGTCGATTGCTGTCAGGAAGATGATCGGGGTGTGCTGGGTGCTGGCGCGCTGGCGCACGAGCGCGGCGGTCTCGAATCCGTCCATGCCCGGCATCTGCACGTCGAGGAGGATCACCGCGAATTCCTGATCGAGCAGGTAGCGCAGTGCCTCGAAGCCTGATTCGGCGGTCACGATGTTCTCGTCGAGCTCATCGAGAATCGCCTTCAGTGCCAGAAGGTTCTCCGGATGATCGTCGACCAGGAGGATGTTGACGCGCTCTTTCATTCTGTTTTTCCCGGGGGGGGCCGTCGCTCCCCCGCGAACCGTCATGCCGGATATCGGTGCCCGGACGGGCAATCGGATCGGGGACCAAGTGGGAGCGACCAGTGAACCCACTGTGCAATGGCCATGCCACGGGCGCCCCGTTCGACCGGGGCGCCCGTCGGCCGCCGTTCCGTCTAGGGACGGACCCAGATGCGGAGCAGCGACAGGAGCTGCTCGGTGTCGATCGGCTTCGTGATGTAATCCGAGGCGCCGGCCTCGATGCACTTCTCACGATCGCCCTTCATCGCCTTGGCGGTCACCGCGATGATCGGAAGCTGCGCATGGTGACTGCTTCCGCGGATGTTGCGCATGACCTCGTAGCCGTCCATGCCCGGCATCATGATGTCGACGAGGGCGAGCTCGATCGACGGGTTCTGCTCGAGCATCGAGATGCCGTCGGGTCCGCTCTCGGCGTAGCGCACCTTCATGTCGTGCTGCTCGAGCAGGCTCGTCAGCGCGAAGATGTTCCGGATGTCGTCGTCGACGATGAGCACCTCGCGGCCAGCCAGCGGGTTGTCGGAATCGTGCTGCCGCGAGAGCGCCGTGCGCTTGTCATCCGGCATCGTCGACTCGACGCGATGGAGGAACAGCGCGGTCTCGTCGAGCAGACGGTCGACCGACTCGAGGTCCTTGACGATCACGGCCTCGGCCAGGCGGCTGAGCCGTGCGGACTCTTCGGTCGTCAGGTCGCGCGCCGTATAGACGACGACCGGCAGCTCCTCGAGCCCCATGTCGGTGCGGATCTTCTCGATGACGTCGAAGCCGGTCATGTCCGGCAGCCCGAGGTCGACGACGACGCAGTCGAAGCTGCTACCCTTCAGCGCGTCGAGTCCTTCCTGTCCACTCGCGACCGCCGTGATCTCGACGTCCTCGCCGCCGATGAGCTCGACGATGCTGGTGCGCTGCGCGGCGTTGTCCTCGATGATGAGCAGGCGCTTGACGGCGCGCTCGATGAAGTCCTTGAGGTTGCCGAGGGCGTCGCGGACGGTGTCGCGCGAGACCGGCTTCCGCAGGTGCGTCACCGCGCCGAGCTTGCGGCTGCGCGGCAGTTCGTCCACGATCGAGACGATGTGCACGGGGATGTGCCGCGTCGTCGGATCGTGCTTCAGCCGGTCGAGCAGCGCAAGGCCGTGCATGCCGGGCAACTGGATGTCGAGCGTGATCGCGTCGGGCTTGTAGCGCCGGGCCATCTCGAGCCCGACCTCGCCTCGCGCGGCGACGATCGCCTTGAAGCCCTTCTCGCGCGCCAGGTCGATGAGGATCGACGCGAACTTCGCGTCGTCCTCGACGATCAGCAGCACGCGGTCGCCGGACTCGATCGAGTCGCGGTCGTCGGCCACCGGCATCTCTGCCTCGGCCTGCGCCGCGGCCTTGGCCTGCACGTGCGCGCGAACGCTGTTGGCCTGCTCGACCAGGCGCGCGACGGCGATGTCGCCGCCGTCGTAGCCGATCGTGATGTCCTCGCCATTCGTCGGCGCCATCGAGATGCCCGTCGGCACGTACTCGGCCGGCAGGTACAGCGTGAACGTGCTGCCCTCGCCCTCGACGCTCTCGAGCTGGATCTCGCCGCCGAGCAGGCGCGCGATCTCGCGGCTGATCGACAGACCGAGACCCGTGCCGCCGAAGCGGCGGCTGGTCGTCCCGTCGGCCTGCTGGAACGCCTCGAAGATCACCTGGTGCTTGCCCTTCGGGATTCCGATGCCGGTGTCGCGCACGGCGAAGGCGATGACGCGCTCGGCGCGGTTGAGCACCTCGTTGGCGAAGCGATGGCCGCGCGGAACCGGGAACATCAGCAGATCGACCCGCCCCTGCTCGGTGAACTTGAAGGCGTTCGACAACAGGTTGACGAGCACCTGGTGCAGGCGCTTCGAGTCGGTCATCACCGCCTTCGGCGCTCCGACGTCGATCGAGATGTCGAATCGCAGCTCCTTCTCCGACGCGATCGCGCGGAACGTCCGCTCGATGTCGCCCTTGAGATCGGTCAGCCGGACGTCGCCGACCTCGACGGTCATCGCGCCGGCCTCGATCTTCGCCAGGTCGAGGATCTCGTTGATGAGCGCCAGCAGATCGGCGCCCGACCCGTAGACCGTCTGCGCGTACTCGATCTGCTTCGTCGAGAGATTGCCCTCCTTGTTGTCGGCGAGCATCTTCGAGAGAATCAGCATGCTGTTGAGCGGCGTGCGGAGCTCGTGCGACATGTTCGCGAGGAACTCCGACTTGTACTTCGAGGTCAGCGCGAGCTGCTCGGCCTTCTCCTCGAGCGCGCGCCGCGCCAGCTCGATCTGTGCGTTCTTCTCCTCGACCTCCTGGTTCTGCACCTGCAGCAGTTGCGCCTTGTCCTCGAGCTCCTCGTTGGACTTCTGCAGCTCCTCCTGCTGGCGCTTGAGCAGCTCCTCGGACGAGCGTAGCGACTGCGCCTGCTGCTCGAGCCGGCGGTTGGTCTCGGTGAGCTCCTCCTGCCGGCGCTGCAGCTCCTGGGTCAACGACTGCGACTGCGTCAGCAGCTCCTGCGTCCGCATGTTCGCCTCGATCGTGTTGAGCACGATGCCGATCGACTCGGTGAGCTGGTCGAGCAGCGCGAGGTGGATGTCGTTGAACTCGCTGAACGACGCCAGCTCGATCACCGCCTTGATCTCTCCCTCGAAGAGCACCGGCAGCACGACGATGTTCATCGGCGCCGCCTCGCCGAGACCGGAGTTGATCTTGACGTAGTTCGTCGGGATGTCGGTCACGAGGATCCGCTCCTTCTCGAGCGCGCACTGTCCGACGAGTCCCTCGCCCATCTTGAAGCGGTTCGCCAGCGACTTGCGCTCGCGATAGGCGTAGGTCGCGACCAGCTTCATGACCGGCTCGGCCGCGGCATCCTGCTCGGCGAGGTAGAAGACGCCGTGCTGCATGTTGACCAGCGGCGCGAGCTCCGAGAGGATGAGTCGGGAGACGGTGAACAGGTCCTTCTGTCCCTGCAGCAGGCGGTTGAACGTCGCGAGGTTGGTCTTGAGCCAGTCCTGCTCGGTGTTCTTGCGCGTGGTGTCCTTGAGGTTACGGATCATCTCGTTGACCGTATCCTTCAGGTTCGCGACCTCGCCGGCGGCCTCGACGGTGATGATCCGCGTCAGGTCGCCTCGCGTCACCGCGGTGGCGACCTCGGCGATGGCTCGCACCTGCGTAGTGAGATTCGCCGCAAGGCGGTTGACGTTGTCGGTGAGATCTCGCCACGTTCCGCTGGCGCCCGGCACGTTGGCCTGGCCGCCGAGCTTGCCTTCGATACCGACCTCGCGCGCGACCGTCGTGACCTGATCGGCGAAGGTCGCCAGCGTGTCGATCATGTTGTTGATCGTGTCGGCGAGCTCCGCGATCTCGCCCATCGCCTGCACCGCGAGCTTCTGCTTCAGGTTGCCGCCGGCGACCGCGGTGACGACCCGTGCGATGCCTCGCACCTGCGTCGTCAGGTTGAGCGCCATCGAGTTCACGTTGTCGGTCAGATCCTTCCACACGCCGGCGACGCCCTTGACGACCGCCTGCCCGCCCAGCTTTCCTTCGGTGCCCACCTCGCGCGCAACGCGGGTCACCTCCGATGCGAACGAGTTGAGCTGGTCGACCATCGTGTTGATCGTGTTCTTGAGCTCGAGGATCTCGCCCTTCACATCGACGGTGATCTTCTTCGACAGATCGCCGTTGGCCACCGCCGTCGTCACCTCCGCGATGTTTCGCACCTGGTCGGTCAGGTTGCCGGCCATGAAGTTCACGTTGTCGGTCAGGTCCTTCCAGATGCCGCTGACACCCTGGACGACCGCCTGACCACCGAGCTTTCCTTCGGTGCCCACCTCTCGCGCCACGCGGGTCACCTCCGACGCGAACGAGTTGAGCTGGTCGACCATCGTGTTGATCGTGATCTTCAGCTCGAGAATCTCGCCCTTCACATCGACCGTGATCTTCTTCGACAGGTCGCCGTTGGCCACCGCCGTCGTGACGTTGGCGATGTTTCGCACCTGCGCGGTGAGGTTGCCGGCCATGAAGTTCACGTTGTCGGTCAGGTCCTTCCAGACACCCGAGACGCCGCGCACCTCCGCCTGGCCGCCGAGCTTGCCCTCGGTGCCGACCTCGCGCGCCACACGCGTCACCTCGGCGGCAAACGCGTTCAGCTGGTCGACCATCGTATTGATGGTCTCCTTGAGCTGACGTATTTCCCCGCGCACGTCCACCGTGATCTTGCGCGACAAGTCGCCGCTTGCGATGGCGGTCGCCACGTCGGCGATGTTTCGGACCTGGCCGGTCAGGTTCGAGGCCATCGCGTTGACGTTATCGGTAAGGTCTTTCCACACACCCGACACGTCATTCACTTCGGCCTGGCCGCCGAGCTTGCCTTCGGTACCGACTTCGCGCGCCACGCGCGTCACTTCGGCTGCGAAGCCGTTGAGCTGGTCCACCATCGTGTTGATGGTTTCCTTCAGCTGCAGGATTTCGCCGCGCACGTCCACCGTGATCTTGCGCGACAAGTCGCCCTTCGCGATGGCGGTGGCGACTTCGGCGATGTTTCGGACCTGGCCGGTCAAGTTCGAGGCCATGGAGTTGACGTTGTCGGTCAGGTCCTTCCACGTGCCGGCCACGCCCAGCACGCGCGCCTGGCCGCCCAGCTTGCCCTCGGTGCCGACCTC
>DATLHO010000145.1:0-7988 GCA_035539855.1 Kapaibacterium sp. (SeqCode)
GGGCGTGGGGCTGTGCGCAAGCCGCTGACGTCGATCAAGAACGTCACTGCCGACGTCGCGCGCGAGATCGTCCTGGCGCGCCTCGACGGTCCGTTCACGAGCATCGAGGATTTCTACCGCCGCGTCGCGCTCGACCGCGACGTGCTCGAATCGATCGCGCGCAGCGGAGCCCTCGACGCGCTGGCGAAGGACTCCCGCACGGCGCTCTGGGAGGTCGGCGTTCTCCTGCGTCGCCTTGCTCCCGGTCCGCCCTCCGAGATCGCCGGATCGGTGGCGCAGCAACTGCCCCTCGTCGAGCTGCCGGCGCTGACGCCGCAGGACGTTCCTCGTCTGCCCGAGCTCGACGAGCGCGAGCGACTGAGCTGGGATTACCAGATGCACGGCGCGGCGCGCTACCACCCGATGGTGTTGCTGCGTCGGATGCTCACCGACCTCGAGGTGCGCACGATCGACACGTGCTACCGCTTCGTCGGGCCGAACTCGCGCACGAAGCCGCGCGGCGTGCGCGACGCGGTGATGACCGTCGCCGGCATCGCGACGCTGCGGCAGATGCCGCCGACGGCCAACGGCGTCATGTTCATCACGCTCGAGGACGAGACCGGCTACCTGCAGTGCATCGTCCTGCCGGAGGTGCAGGCGCAGTTCCGCGCGCTCTTCCGCGGCGCAGCGCTGATCGTCCGCGGCCGCCTGCAGATCCACGGCGCGTGGCGCGGCATCGTCGTCGAGCGCGCCTGGCAGCTCGACGACGCCCTCGGCGGCTACTCGGGCCACGCCTCCGCCTACGGCGGCACCGACCGCCACGTCATCACGCCTCCGTCGGATCTCGCGTTCGCCCCCGGCGAGGCCACGCACGCCGAGAGCGCCCGCGCCGGCGAATACGCCCGCGACCTCATGCGCGAAGTCGAGGAGCTGCGGCAGGAGATGATCGGAAGGAGGAGGGTGGAGGCGGGGAGGAGGTGAGGAGTGCAAGTACGGCGGCTGTCGAACAAAGGGGCAACGAGCCTTGCCGGCAAGACGCGACTAGGCACATGAAGGCGCCCGACAGCATAGATATCGACGAGCCACGGCGACGCAAACGTTCCAAAGAAAGATCCCAGACCCCGATACCTCGACAAGGACCTCAAGCGATTAGGTTGGCAGTTGACGCAACCAAACACAATCGCGGAGGCCCCTTATCGTGCGGGTCCGAGCGAGTCACCTCGACCACATCACGGGAATGGTCCACCTGCGCCCGTGCGCCTCAAGCGACACGAGAGAGAATCCGTCCGGCATGATCGATCGATCGACTGTGATACGGTGCGCTCCCGGACCCAGCCGCCCCTCCGCGAGGGTCGCCACCTGCCTTCCCAGTAGGTCGACGACGACGAGCCGTGCCTGTTCCTGCGAGCGCAGAATGAACGTCACGGCCACGCCGTCGAACGCGAGCGCCGGAGCGCTCTGGACGGACACCGTCGGCGGAGCGGCGGCGAGAATCGGATCGTTGTTCGACGAGGCCGAGATCCCCAGAAACATCGGCGAGCCCGGTCCATCGTATTCACACTCGAGCATGGACCAGAGTCGATGGAGCCTCTCCTTCGGCGCAACGCGAATGAGCATGTTCCATCCCTGCCCCGGCTCGAGCGTCGTCGTTCCCTCTCCCTCGAGGATCGTGAACGTCGTCGTATCCGTCGGCGGGTCCCAATCTCTCTTGCGAAGCGTCACGGTCCACGGAATCGTGTCGACGTTTCTGACGACGTCGACGATGAGTGTGTCGAACACCGCCGCGGAATCGACAAACCCGAGCTCGAGCGCGCGGGCGAGGATCGGCTGCGGGACCACACGCGCCGAGAACACTTTCGAAGCCGTTGCGCCCTCGGCGAACGATGCGACCATGGTCGCCGAGAACTCACCGAGCGCACGCGGGTAGAACTCGAGATCAATCGAGAACGAGTCGCCCGGCGCGATCGTGCTCGGCAGGCGGTCGGTGCCGCGGACGACGAAGCGATCGTCGCTTTGCACCTCGATCGAGCGGAGCGTCAGCGGCGTCCGTGTCCTGTTCGCAACGTGAACGTCGCGCACGATGGTGTTGCCGTAGGGCGTGGTGGTGACGCCCATGAACGAGTCGCCGACGATCTCGACAATCGCCGGCAGCACAGTGATCTCACCGTCAGCGAACGAGGTGTCGCGGCCCGCGCCGAAACGGACGATGCACACGGTGCTGTCGTCTCCGCCACTCGCGAACGTCTCGCCCGCCGGTGCCACGTCGAGCGCGTGAACCGGGCCGCGGTGCAGCTCCATCCGCCGCAACGGCGCTCCATCGCCGATGTCGAGCTGTCGCACCGATCCGTCGAGCATCCCGACGAAGACGGCATCGCCCGCACGAGTTGCTCTGGAGTCCAGCCGCAGGGTTGCAAGTGGGGGCGCCGTCGTGTCGGCGAGGCGCCGGCGCCACAGGAGCCGCCTGGTGCCGCGATCGACGGCGAACGCCACCGCGTCGTCGTGGATTCCGACGATCGCCGTCTCATCACGGCCGAACGATGCCGAGCTGACGCCGGACATGCTGCCATCGGATGTCGGGAAGCGCTCTCCCAGCAGGTCGATGGAATTGGAGTCCACGGCGTATATCGAAACGCCCGGGCCTGTGACTTCGGCGACCAGAAGCGAATCTCCGCCGCTCGTGAACTCGATCGAGCTGACAAGGTCCCAGGCGAGCAGATACGTCACCTGCCTACCGCTCGCGACGTCGATGACCCCGCCCCCGCCGGCGAGCAGCGATCCGTCGCCGCTGAACGCTGCGGGTGCCCAAAGCCGATGCGTTCCGCGCACCTCTCCCGTGACCGCATCGAAGAGGGTGGTGACCGGTCCGGTCAGGGAATCGTAGATGCCGCTGACGGCGATCAGCCGGCCGTCGGGGCTGAAGCAGGCGCGCGGGCGCCAGTCATCGTAGAAGTTGTAGGGGGGTCTGTCGGTCTCGACGCTCCAGCTGCGCAGCAGACGCCCGTCGGTCGCATCCCAGATCCCGATCGTCCAGTCGAGTGCAGTGGTGACCACGCGGTTGCCGTCGTTACTGAAGCGCACGGTGGACAGCGGTGCCGAATGCGAAAGACGGACGACCTGGCTGTCGCGACGTGCGTGGCTGATCCGCACGCGGATTCGATCCGAAGGAGCGCCGGTCGCGGTCCAGGAGAAGCTGCCTCCGGTCGCGTGACGAGCCAGCGTCCGCCAGCTTCGCGAGCCGTCGCTGCTGATCTCGATCCGTACCGGCTCATCGGCGGGGATGCCGCCCCAACGGAGCTCGATCAGGTCTCCGTACTCGACGCTGGTGTCCGACGCCGGGGTGAGCACTACCAGCTTCTGCGCGTCCGCCTCGGACGCGAATGCCATCAGCAGAATCGGGAGGACGCAGAGGGGGCGCATGGCAGCGTTGTTAGAGATGATCGGCATGGAATCACCGGCGCGGTCGCACGGTAGCAACGATACAACACGGATAACCAAGAACTTCTCACCCTTGTGTAAGGCGGCCGCTCTTCTCGATGGGTTCGACTCTCTAGGCAAGCGCCCCGAAGACAATCCCCTCCGCCTCCTCCATCACCATCGCCCGCATCATCTCGCGCCGATACCCTCGCTTGAACGGCAGGTTGTCGATGATCTTCGTCCCCGCGAGCAGCGCGCTCACGAGCTCGTCGGGCGAGCTCGTCGCCGGCAGGCGCGCCACCGAGGGCGCGGGGCCGACGCCGCTGGCCGCCGCGACGATCATGCCGTCGACGCGACGGATCGCCAGCGTGAGGTTCGTGAAGTCGACGCTCGCGCGCGGACGCAGCTTGCGGTAGTAGAGCGTGCGGTCGGCGCCGACGGGAATCACGATGCGCGTGATGATCGCGCCGGCCGCGAGCGTGCGCGGCGCGACGCCGTCGCCGCTGTAGAGCGTCTCGATCGCGGCCGTCGTTGTGCCGCGCGCGTCGACGATCTCGGCGCGCGCGCCGAGGCAGATCAACACCGGCGCCAGGTCGCTGATGAAGACCGACGAGCAGCCTTTCGTCCCGCCCGTCGCGATGCAGATCTCTCCGTCGCACTTCAGGCAGTAGCCGACAGCGTTGCGCCAGAACTCCGTCTGGTCGAAGTACACGCAGCGGTTCTCGCAGAGAAGATTGCCCGCGACCGTCGCGGTCGTGCGCACGAGCGGCGAAGCGATCGTGCGCGCCGCTTCGGCGAGCGCAGGAAAACGCTCGGCGATCTCGCGATGCGCAATCAGTGAAGCGAGCGTGACGCCCGCGCCGATCGTGACCGACGACGGCGCCGCCGCGATCGCGCGCAGCGCGGCGATGCGGCCCAGGTCGATCAGGTGCGGCGTGCGGAGCGTGCCCTGCGCGCGTCGCACCATCAGGTCGGTGCCGCCGGCGATGAACGCGTGCTCGCCGTCGGCGCGCGCCATCGCGATCGCCTCGTCGATCGACGCCGGTTGTGAGTATCGCATCGATTGATCCTCGCTGCTGAATCGTTGCCCTACGCCCGCGCGGCTCCGCGACGCCGTGCCTCGCGTCGCTCGATCGTCGGCGCGCTGCCGTTGCCGTTGCCGTTGCCTCCGGCATGCCTCAACGCCATGAGGATACGCTCGGCCGTGATCGGCAGCTCGGTGATCCGCACGCCGACCGCATCGTGAATCGCGTTGGCGATCGACGGCACCGACGGGTGAAGCGCTCCCTCGCCGCATTCCTTGGCGCCGAAGGGTCCCTCCGGGTCGATCGTCTCGATGATGTTCGTGTGGTAGGTCGGGATGTCGAGCGACGTCGGCACGCGGTAATCGAGGAGGTTCGGATTGAGGAGCAATCCCTCGTAGTACTCCAGCGCCTCGCTCATCGCCTGGCCCATCCCCATGTGCCACGATCCCTCGAGCTGCCCCTCGACCGCCAGCGGGTTGAGTGCGCGCCCGCAATCGTGCGCGCCCCAGAGATCGATGACGCGCACCTCGCCGGTCCGAGCGTCGACTTCGACTTCAGTGATGACGGCGCCGAAGCTGTACGACGGGGATAATCCCGCGCCCGCGCCCTTGAACTCGCCGCCGAGCTTCGGTGAGATGTACCATCCGCTCGTCGCAAGCGCACCGCGCCGCGCGGTCGCGATCGTGATCGCTTCCTCCCACGAGATGTCGAAGCTCCGATCGGCGGACATCACTCGGTTGCGTCTGATCGAGATCTCCGACGCGGGCACGCCCGACGTGCGCGAGACGGCCGCGATGATCTCGTCGCGCATCTTCTCGGCCGCGGCCTTCGCCGCGTTGCCCGCCATGAACGTGACGCGGCTCGAGTAGCTGCCGAGGTCGACGGGCGTCAGCCGCGTGTCCGCGGCCAGCACCCACGTGCGGTCGATCGAGACGCCGAGCGCCTCGGCCACGACGATCGCGAGCATCGTGTCGCTGCCCTGGCCGATGTCGCTCGCGCCGGAGAGAATCACGACGAGACCGTCGAAGTCGATCTTCAGGTGCACGACCGACTGCGGCAGCTCGTTCCAGATGATCGGCAGCGCGCTGCCGCTGATGTAGAACCCGCACGCCAGACCGATGCCGCGGCCGTGCGGGAGCTTCCCGTACTTCTCGCGCCATCCCGATTGCTCGCGCACGGTCTCGATCGCCTGACGAAGGCCGTTGCTCGTGATGCGAAACTCGCCGAGCGTCGTCGTGCTCTCCGGCAGCAGGTTGCGCAGCCGCAGCTCGCAGGGATCGATCCCGGACTGCCGCGCGAGATCGTCGAGCGCGATCTCCATCGCGAAACGGGGATTGACCGCGCCGTGCCCGCGCATCGCGCCGGAGGGAGGCTTGTTCGTGTACACGCGGCGCGAGCGGAATTCGTAGCGCTCGAGCGCGTACGGCGCCTGCAGCAGCACGCCGCTGTAGTACGTCGTCACCACGCCGAAGCTCCCGTACGCGCCGCCGTCGAGCACGACGTCGGAGTCGACGGACGTGAGCGTGCCGTCGTCGCGCATCGCGACCGAGAGCTGCACGTGCGCGGGGTGGCGGCCGTGGTTGGTGAGGAAGACCTCCTCGCGCGTCAGCCGCACGCGCACCGGCCGGCCCGTGCGACGCGCCAGGTGCGCCGCGATGATCTCGTGCGCGAAGGGGTCGCCCTTGCCGCCGAAGCCGCCGCCGACGAACGGCTTGATGATGCGGACCTTCTCGTTGGGCAGGTGCAGGATGCTCGCGATCTCGCGCTGCAGGTAGTGCGGCACCTGCGTCGACGTCGTCAGCGTCAATCCTTCGTGCTCGTCCCATTGCGCGACGCAGGCGTGCGGCTCGACGAACGCGTGGCTGAGACCGGGGAAGTCGCAGCTCACGGTGCTTGTGAAGGCAGGTGGTTGCGCGCGCGCGGTAGCCGAGTCACTCGACGCCTCGGCGCCGAAGTGCATCTCGACGCCCTTGTGGAGGTTGCAGCCGTGCTTCTCTGAATAGGCGTGAATTAGCGCCGACGGATCGGTCGGCGCGAGCGCCTCCTTCCACGTCAGTGCCGTGACGAGCGGACGATAGCGCACGGTGATGGCGGCGGCGGCCGCGCGCGCCTCGCTCTCGGATTCGGCCGCGACGGCAGCGACGATCTCGCCGATGAACCGCACCTTGTCGACGGCCAGCGCGGTCTGGTCCTTCGAGACCGTCAGCACGCCGAACGTGTCGGGCAGGTCGGCGCCGACGACGATCGCGCGCACGCCCGGCATCGCCAGCGCCGCGGCCGTGTCGATCTCCTCGATCACCGCATGCGCCTGCGCCGAGCGATGGAACGCGCAGAACAGCGCGTTGGGAACGTGGATGTCGTCGGCGAAGAGCGCGGCGCCGGTCACCTTCCGGCGCGCGTCGGTCAGCGGACGGGCGACCCCGACGACGTCGAAGCTCGAAGGCACGGATGTGCCCGTGGGCGTCCTCGAGAGAATGCTCGAATCGCTGATGGCCGCTGGGCTCACGTGCTCGGCGCGCGCGGCCGACCCCTCGAAGCGGTGAATCGTCGCGGCCGTCCGCTCCGCGTGCGAAGGGTCGGCGACCGCCGCGATCGCGTCGATGATCTTCCCGTAGCCCGTGCAGCGGCAAAGGTTGCCCGAGATCGCCTCGGCGATCTCGCCGCGCGTCGGATGCGGGTTGCTCTCGAGGAAGGCGTGCGCGGTGAGGAGCATCCCCGGCGTGCAGTATCCACACTGCAGCGCGCCGTGCTCGATGAACGCCTCCTGCAGCGGGTGCAGCTCGGCGCCGTCGGCGAGTCCCTCGATCGTCGTGATCGACGTGCCCTCGCAGCGCAGCGCCGGCATGATGCAGCTCAGCGTCGGCGCGCCGTCGATGAGCACCGTGCAGGCGCCGCAGCTCCCCTGGTCGCAGCCGGACTTCGTGCCGGGCAGTAGCAGACGATCGCGCAGCACGCGCACGAGCGTCTCCTGCTCGTCGACCAGGAGCGTCCGCTGACGACCGTTGACGGTGAGGCTGAGCGTCTGCATGGGAACCTCGCGGCGTGCTCGTGTGTGTGCGGTCTCTCAGATCCCCGCGCCGATGCTCTTGCCACCGTCGACGTAGAGCACCTGTCCGGTCATGAAGCGGCTTCGATCCGACGCGAGGAACGCGACGGCGTCGGCGACGTCCTCGGGACGGCCGATCTCGCGCGTCGGCTGCGCGTCGAGGAGCTTCGCGTGTACATCGGCGGGGAGCCGCTGCGTCAACGGCGTGTCGATGAGTCCAGGCGCGACCGCGTTGACGCGTACTCCGCTGCGGCCGAGCTCGAGCGCGAGCGATCGCGTCAGGCCGATGACACCGGCCTTCGATGCGGAGTAGTTCGTCTGCCCCGGATTGCCGAGCCACGCGCGCGACGCGATGTTGACGATCGCGCCGCGCGATCGGGCGCGCATGCCGATCGCGGCCTCGCGGCACATCAGCCAGGTGCCGCGCAGGTTCACGCGGATGACCGCGTCGAAGTCCTCGACGCTCATCCGCCAGATGACGCCGTCGCGAATGATGCCCGCGTTGTTGACGAGCACGTCGATCG